>JAGVLR010000157.1 GCA_020054175.1 Candidatus Dadabacteria bacterium | reverse complement strand
GGGCCGACCTCGAAGACTTCGCCCCCGATGCCTATCTTCGCCCTGCCCCGGAGCACGAACTGCTCGTGCTCTATGGTGTTCGTGTGAGCGGGGATCCCGCCGCCGGGCTCCATTATGAAGCGCCTCATGGCAAAATTCGGGCCTTCCTCGGGGCCGATGAGCACCTGCCGGGAAACTGATGTCCCGGCGCTCACCTTCTCGACTGCCACATCGTTCATCTTCTTCACAGACGGCTTCGCTGTCATAATTACACGTCCAGGTTGCTTACGTTGAGAGCGTTCGTTTCGATGAACTCCTTCCGGGGCTCGACCTCGTCGCCCATGAGGATCGTGAAAATTTTGTCGGACTCGAACGCGTCTTCTATTCTGACCTGCTTCAGGACGCGCGTCTCGGGGTTCATCGTCGTTTCCCAGAGCTGCTCGGGGTTCATCTCGCCGAGACCTTTGTAGCGCTGAATGGACATACCCTTCTTCCCGCGTGAGAGGACGTATTCCGTTACAGCCGAAAGGCTCGGAAGGTCGACAGAATTGCCGTTGTCGCTGACGCCGTAGGGCGGATCGCCGACTGCCTTGATGGACTCGTGTATGGCCTTTATCTCGCCGAATTCCGGGGAGTCGAGGAAGTCGAAGTCGATCACTGTCGTCCTGTTCCTGCCGCTCTCTCTGAACGTATAAGAGATGCGTGAAGAGTCGTGCTCCGGATCGTCCAGGAGCTGCTAGTCGAGGCCGTTTATCTCGGGGTAGCGCTTTTCGAGCCACTGCTTTATTTCCTGAAGGTGCGCATTGAGCTCGGCCTCCCTTTCGTGCTTGAGAAGGCCCTTTTTGAAGCCCTCCCTGCTGGCGAAAGCGTCTACGATACGCGTATCCCTGCCCCACTTCCCTACCCTTTCGAGGGCGTTTCCGTAGGCGATGGATCTCTTTATTATTTCGAAGAGCCTAGCGCCTTTTATCTCGCGGGAGCCGTTTCCGTTTTCAGAGATATTGAGGACTATGCCCTCGGTGCCGTGCTCAAGGAAATAATCTACGTATTGATGGTCGTCCTTGAGGTATCTTTCGTCTTTGCCCTTCTTCACCCTGTAAAGCGGGGGCTGTGCGACGTAGAGATTGCCATGGTCGAGAATCGCGCCGAACTGCCTGTAGAAGAACGTCAGGAGAAGCGTCCTGATGTGGGAACCGTCGACGTCGGCGTCGGTCATGAGGATTATTTTGTGATACCTGAGCTTGGCGATGTCGAAGTCGTCGTTGCCTATGCCCGTGCCGAGGACGGTGATGAGTGTCCTTATTTCCTCGTTGCTGAGCATCTTGTCGAAGCGGGCCTTCTCGACGTTGAGAATTTTGCCGCGGAGCGGCAGAACCGCCTGGTTATAACGCGACCTCGCCTGCTTCGCCGAGCCGCCCGCGGACTCTCCCTCGACTATGAAAAGCTCGCAGAGGGACGGGTCTCTTTCCTGACAGTCGGCCAGCTTTCCGGGGAGCGAACCCGATTCGAGGGCGCTCTTACGCCTCGTGAGCTCTCTCGCCTTCCTCGCGGCCTCTCGCGCCCGGGCTGCGTCTATAGCCTTTTCGATTATCTTTCTCGCAACGGAGGGGTTCTCTTCGAAGAATGTGCCGAGCTTATCGTTGAGGAGGGTTTCGACTACGCCTTTTACATCCGTGTTGCCGAGCTTGGTCTTCGTCTGGCCTTCGAACTTGGGATCGGGGAGCTTTACGCTTATAACGGCTGTGAGCCCCTCCCTCGCGTCGTCGCCGCTGAGCGAGACCTTGGCGTTCTTTACGAGGCCCTTGTCCTCGGCGTACTTGTTGACGGTTCTCGTGAGCGCGCCCCTGAAGCCTGTCAGGTGTGTGCCGCCCTCGATGTTGTTGATGTTGTTGGCGTAGGAGTAGATCGTTTCGGCGTAGCTGTCGTTATACTGGAGCGCGACCTCGACGATGATGTCGTCCTTTTCGCCTGTTACGTATATGGGCTCGGGATGGAGGGGCTTTTTGTTCTTGTTGAGCTCCTCGACGAAGGCTACTATGCCGCCTTTGTAGTAGAATTCCTGGCTCTTGCCCGTTCTTTCGTCTGTCAGCGCGAAGATGAGACCTTTGTTGAGGAACGCGAGCTCTCTTATCCTGTGGGCGAGGGTGTCGTAGCTGAATTCACTGACTTCGAAGATGGTCTGGTCGGGCCTGAACCTTATCTTGGTGCCGGTTCTTTCCGTGGTGCCGGATTCTTTAAGCTCGGAGACGGCCTGACCGCGCTCGTACTTCTGATACCAGACCTTCCCTTCCCTTCTGATTTCGAGATTGAGGTATTCCGAGAGCGCGTTTACGACCGTTACGCCGACGCCGTGGAGACCGCCCGAGACCTGGTACACCTTGCCCTCGAACTTTCCTCCGGCGTGGAGCATAGTCATTACGACCTCGGCGGCGGACTTGCCGGTTTCCGCGTGCTTGTCGACGGGTATACCCCTGCCGTTGTCCTCGATCGTGACGCTTTCGTCGACGTGTATCGTGACGGTTATCCTATCGCAGTACCCGGCGAGGGCCTCGTCGACGCTGTTGTCGAGGACTTCGAACACGAGGTGGTGAAAACCCCTCATGCTGGTGTCGCCGATGTACATATCGGGCCTCTTTCTGACCGCTTCGAGGCCCGGAAGGACCTTAATCTGCTCGGCCGTATAGGAATCGTTTTGCTTGGGCCGGGGCTGTTTTTCCGAGTCTGGTTTTACTTCCAAAATTAACTACCTCCGAGTATTCATCAAGGGGGGAAATTAAATCTATATTAGTATACCATGCGGGGACAAAAAGGCAAATAAAATCAAGGGGTTTAATCGCATTCTGGCCGGAGAGCGGGGCTCTCGGAACCAGCCGTCAACAAAGGCAATTTTGAGGGCCCGGGAAAGGGGTTCCGGCCGGGCGCGCTCAGACCTTCGGAGGGGTTATTCCGACCTGCTTCTGGTACTTGCCTTTTTTGTCGGCGTAGGAGACCTCGCACATCTCGTCGGCCTCGAAGAAAAGGACCTGCGCTATGCCCTCGTTCGCGTAGATTTTCGCGGGGAGGGGGGTCGTGTTGGATATTTCGAGTGTGACGAAGCCCTCCCATTCGGGCTCGAAGGGGGTGACGTTCACGATTATGCCGCAGCGGGCGTATGTGGACTTCCCGACGCAGAGGGTTATGGTGCTCCGGGGTATCCTGAAATACTCTACGGTTCTGGCCAGCGCGAAGGAGTTCGGCGGAATCATGCAGTAACCGGCCTTTATCTCGACGAAGGATTTATCGTCGAAATTCTTGGGATCGACTACGGAATTGAAGACGTTCGTGAAGACTTTAAACTCGTCGCTCACGCGTATGTCGTAGCCGTAGGCCGAGAGGCCGTAGGATATCGCGCCGTCTCTCACCTGCCCGTCGACGAAAGGCTCTATCATTCCGTGCTCAGTGGCCATCTTTCTGATCCAGCCGTCAGATTTTACGCCCATTATTCGCACTCCTCGCTAAATGATGTTTATACCACAGAGGGAAAGCATAGTACCACAGGCCGCGGATTTACTCAATTCCGCGTAAAATGTTAGCGAATGCGCCGGAAATTAAGCGCCGGGATTATGCACGGAGCCGGAGCGTATCAGGTGAACTGCCTGAGGAAACGGACGTCGTTTTCGAAGAAGAGGCGTATGTCGTTAATACCGAACTTGAGCATCGTTATCCTTTCGATCCCCATACCGAAGGCGAAGCCCGAGTATTTCGTGGAATCGTAGCCGACGCTTTTGAAGACCTCGGGGTCGACCATGCCGCAGCCGAGGATTTCGAGCCAGCCCGTGTCCTTACAGACCCTGCATCCCTTCCCGCCGCATATCATGCACTGCATGTCTACCTCGGCGCTGGGCTCGGTGAACGGAAAAAAGCTCGGGGGAATCTCACACCAATGCCCTCGCCGAATACTAGCCTCACGAACTCTGTCAGCACTCCCTTCAGATCTCCGAACGTTACATGCTCGTCTACCAGGAGCCCCTCTATCTGGTGGAACATCGGGGTGTGTGAGACGTCGCTGTCGTTCCTGTAGACCCTTCCGGGGGCGATGATCTTCACGGGGGGCTTCAGCTTTTCCATGACACGAATCTGGACGGGTGAGGTATGTGTCCTCAATACAACGTCGTCAGATATGTAAAACGTATCCTGCATGTCCCTCGCAGGATGGTTTTTGGGGATGTTGAGCGCCTCGAAGTTGTAGTAGTCCGTCTCTACTTCGGGCCCCTCGGCTACCTCGAATCCCATCCTCTCGAATATGGATACAACCTCCTCCATGATCTGCGTTACGGGGTGTTTCGCACCGACGGGGAGGCCCTTCGCGGGGAGAGTGACGTCTATTCTTTCCTCGAAGAGGGAGCGGTTTTTCTTTTCCTCTCTTATGGAATCCAGCCTCGACTCGACGAGCTCCTCGACGAATGTTTTCGCCTCGTTTACAAGCTGCCCCATCTTGGGGCGCTCTTCGGGGGATAGGTCCTTCATACCCTTCAGTATCTCGGTTATGACGCCCTTTTTCCCGAGGAATCTCGCCTTTAAATTCTGGAGCGCCGCCTCGTCGGAGACTGAGCCAAGCTCCTCGCGCGCCTGTTTTTTAAGTTCGTCGAGCTTCTCGATCATTAGACTGCTCCGTATCGGTCTTCGAAAATCACAATAATCTACCATATCGGCGCGGGACATCTACTTGCGAAGAGAAAAGGAAACGTGTGAATGTGCGGAGCGAGGCCGGGCGGGAAACGGAGAACGGGATCAGCGCACGGCTGCCGCCACAGTTATCACGACCATTGCGACGGCGATGGCGCCCTTTGAAATAGTGCCAGCGACCCTGCCGATGAAGGCCCCCCAGCCGGACTGTATGGACTCGTCGAGGCTTTTACCAAGCAGTAACTCGACCGCTATAGCTCCCGCGAAGGCCCCGGCGAAGGCTCCTATGACGGCCCCCATGCCGAAGAAAAAGGGAGCGCCCATTATGGCGCCGGCTATGGCGCCGGCTATTGAGCCGACTATAGCCCTGTTGCTCGACTTGTATTTCTTCGCGCCAGCTATACCGAGCAGGAACTCGATGAGCTCGCCTATGAGGACCAGCACGACCAGTATGATAATGATCCTTACCGTGATTTCCTCGAAGCCTCCGTACCAGCCGTAGAGGAGCGAGGCGGCCAGGATTATGAAGGTGCCGGGGAGGCCGAAGACGAGCGATGCCAAGCCGATAAGTGCCGCCAGAATGTAAGCCGCGAATACGACGTAATCCATCATGCGTATTAGGTTTACACACGGCGGTGTATTTACAACATGCATTTTAAGAGGGGAAGTGTAATTGCAAAGAGTGGTTCAGACGACGGCGTGCTTTCGGGCATATAGGAAGTAGATTACGAATCCCGCCGCCATCCAGATAATCAGCCGGAGCCACGTATCCATCGGAAGGGCGGCCATCTGAACGAGGCTTACGAGAATTCCCATGATGGGCACGAAGGGGAAGAGGGGGGCCTTGAACGGTCTTTTGAGGCCCGGTTCCCTGTATCTCAGCACGAGCACTCCCGTGCACACGATCACGAAGGCGAGCAGCGTGCCTATCGATACGAGCTCGCCCAGTATTCCTATAGGGAAGATGCCCGCGAAGAAGGCCGCGACTATGCCCGTGAGAATCGTCGCGAAAACCGGTGTTCTGAATTTCGTATGAACCTCCGCGAATCTTTCGGGGAGCATCTTGTCGCGCGACATGGAGTAGAATATTCTCGTCTGCCCGAAGAGGAGCACCATGACGACGGACGTCAGCCCTGCGATAGCGCCGATTTTGATGAGCGGGCGTAGCCAGTAGAGCTCCTCGCCCATGAAATCGACGGCGACGGCAATCGGGTCGGGCACGTTGAGCATGTCGTATTTGACGACGCCCGTCAGTACGAGAGCCACGGCGATGTAAAGAAGCGTGGCAACGAAGAGCGAGCCGAGAATGCCGATGGGGACGTTCCGCTGGGGGTTTTTCGTTTCCTGGGCCGCCGTAGAAACCGCGTCGAAGCCGATATACGCGAAGAATATCACCCCCGCCCCGCGCAATATCCCGCTCCAGCCGAAATGCCCGAACATGCCCTCGTTGGGAGGTATGAAGGGCTCCCAGTTTTCCCGGTTTATATAAAGAAATCCGACTCCGATGAACACGATAAGCACGACGAGCTTCAGGATGACTATGAGGCTGTTGGCGGTCGCCGATTCGCGTATTCCGAGGACGAGAACAGCCGCGGCGGCGAGGACGATAAACATGGCCGGGATATTTAACACCGCGCCTGTAAAGCCCCAGCCGTGAATGTGGTCGAACGAAAGAGGGGCCTTGGCGACTATCTCGGGGATGATTACGCCGAAGTCCCTTAAAAAACTCACCATGTACCCCGACCAGCCTACCGAAACCGTGGCGCTCGCGAAGAGGTATTCGAGAATGAGGTCCCACCCTATGATCCAGGCGACGAACTGACCCATGGTGGCGTAGGAGTAGGTGTAGGCGCTTCCGGAAACGGGGATCATGGACGCCATTTCGGCGTAGCAGAGCCCCGCGAAGACGCACCCGATTCCCGAGAGGACAAACGAAAGGGAAATAGCCGGCCCGGCGTACTGCGCGGCGGCCTGCCCGGTTACGACGAAGATACCGGCGCCTATGATGATGCCGATTCCGAGGCTGACCAGATCAAGCGGACCGAGCACGCGTTTTAATCCGCGTTGCTCGTCGTCCGCTTCTTTTGCTATCCGGTCAATGCTTTTCCTTTTGAAAAGACCGCCTGCCATTTAAACGCCCTGCGGAAATTCATTTACCCTTCCGCAGTTTAGATGAATAAGGGCGCTAAAACAAGCGTAATCGTCGCCAGGAGCTTAATCAGAACGTGAATCGACGGCCCGGCGGTATCCTTGAACGGGTCGCCGACGGTGTCTCCGACGACGGTGGCCTTATGCGTTTCGGACCCTTTACCGCCATAAGCACCGAGCTCGATGAACTTCTTGGCGTTGTCCCACGCGCCGCCGCCGTTGTTCATGAACGTCGCGAGCAGGATGCCGCCTATAGTGCCGACCATTAGGAACGCGGCGATAGTCTCGGCGCCGACCCCTAACTGCTTGAATATAAGACCTACCGCAATCGGCATACCTATAGCCAGAAGGCCGGGGGGAATCATCTCCTTAAGCGCGCCCTTCGTCACGATGTCGACGCAGCGTGCGTAGTCCGGCTTGGAAGTACCCTGAAGGATTCCCGGGTTCTCCTTGAACTGCGCTCGGACGTCGTTAATGACGTAGTAAGCCGCGCGGGCCACGGCCCTTATCGCGAGCGCGCTGAAGAGGAATATGAGCATCGCGCCCAGGAGGCCGCCTACGAATACCGGCACCTTCGCCAGGTC
>JAGVLR010000137.1 GCA_020054175.1 Candidatus Dadabacteria bacterium | reverse complement strand
TCGAGCCTCTTCCCGCCCTCTATCTGAAGCTCGAGTACGTCGAGCGCTTCTTCGCCCGTTGCCACGCGGAGCGCGCCGCCACTGGAGCTTATCACCGCGCCCGGACGTCCCTCACCTTCCGACACTTCGGCCCTGAAAATCTTGAGCAACTTTTCGCCCAAGAACGTGTACGCCCCCGGCCAGGGAAGCATTCCCCTCACGAGATTTCTTATATCGCGGGCGGATTTCGACCAGTCGACGAGGCCGTCCTCTTTTTTTATTATCGGGGCGTATGTCGCCTGCGATTCGTCCTGCTTTTCAGGGCGTAACTTTCCCTCAATATGGAGTGGAAGCGTCTCGATGAGCAGCTCCCCGCCGACTATGGACAGCTTCCGTGAAAGCGTCTCACCCGTGTCGTCCTCCTCGATTGCGACCTCTCGCCTTAGAAGCATGTCGCCCGTATCCATGCCCTCGTCCATGAGCATGGTCGTAACGCCTGTCACGTTCTCGCCCCTAACGATGGCCCAGTTGATCGGGGCCGCGCCCCTGTATTTCGGAAGGAGGGACGCGTGGACGTTCAAGCATCCGTATGCCGGGAGATCGAGTATGGATTTCGGGAGGATTCTTCCGTAAGCCGTGACGCATATGAGATCTGGCGAGTAAGACGACAGCTCTGCGAAAAACTCTTCCGTCCTTATCCTCGCCGGCTGAAGGACAGGAATCCCGGCGTCCTCCGCCGCGATTTTCACGGGCGGCGGCGTGAGCACCTTCCCCCTCCCGCTCGGCCTGTCGGGCTGCGTTACGACGGCGGCAATCTCGTATCCCGCGCTTATAAGCGCCTCGAGCGAAGGGACGGCAAAATCGGGCGTTCCCATGAAGACAATTTTCATAGCTTGGGATTATATTCGGTTAAGGCGGGCTGTTCAAACGGAGGGGAAACCCGACAACGCGGGAATTTCTGAAACAGTTGATTGGGGCCAGCTAATGGACTCGCGGAAATTACTACGCGTCTTCTTCGGGTTTTTCGGTGACAGCCTTTGTGAATAGATCGGTTACCCACTTTTTTATGGCGTCCTGAGAGCCCTTGCCGATCGCTTTTCTCACCTTCGCGAGCGGGATGACAGCCTTCGCGGCCGACCTGTGTCCGCCCGCGCTTCCTATATCCTTGAAAAGCTCCCTTACGAGCCTGCCCGCGCTTTTCACATAGCCGACGTTCCTGACGGAAATGATGAGGTGGGTTTTGTCCAGGATACCGAACGCCACGGACCATTCGACGTCCTTCACCTGTATGCCGAAGTCGGCCATTTTGGGTATCAGGTACTCGCGGTCGACCCTGCCCACGTTCACGAAAAATATGTCGCTCGCTATCCAGTGGTCGGCCAGCGCCTGGCCCAGCGATTTGATTTCGGCCGGCGGAACCTCCGCGCGCTCTATTCGCCTCAAAAGTCCGAGGTTGGCGAGCGGGTAGAGGAAAGTGAACGCTTCTATGTCGTCCGGGTTGGCGTCCCTGTTCAGTATCACCGTGTCCGTCTTGATTCCGTAAAGAAGTGCTGTCGCGAGCCTTTCGGAAATGTCCGTCTGCGAGGCGCGGAGGTACTTCGTCAGAATCGTCGAAGTCGCCCCTTCCTCGGCCCTCACTTCCTTGAAGCGCGCCTCGTACGAGCCGACCAGCGGATGATGGTCGATGACGGTATCCACCGGCGGGAGACCGGGGCCGAAAAACGTCGGCTGAACGTCGACGAGCGCTATGGAGTCGAATTCCTTTAACTGCTTCATTTCGAGCTCCTGGAGGTCTATTTCGAGAAGCTCTATCATCGCGACGTTCTCGGGGCGCGATATCCTGTCGCCCAGGTGCCCTATGATCGCGGTTTGTTTGTTGCGTTTCAGAAGCGCCCTCAGCGCGAGCGCGCCGGCTATGGAATCAGGGTCCGGGTGGTCGTGGAGAAGAATGAGCATCTTCTTCCCGTTGGCGTGAACGCGCCTCAGCTCTTCCACCCTGAGCTCCGTCCTCGCGAGCCTTTCCTCGCGCGCAATCTCGTCCGTAAGAAGCTTGTGAAACGCGACGAACCTCACCGACGGCGGAGGCTCCTGCATCGGCTCGCCGTTGCTCACTATAAGCGGGGTCTGCGGGTAGTGCGCCGACAGCTCGCCTGTAAGCTCCGGTGAAAAAAACCTCTTGTCTATCATGATGACCGAAAAATTCCCGGTCTGGTTAAGCGCCTCTTCGAGGGAGCTTACCCATATTACCTCACCCCGCTTCGAGAAAATCCCGAGGAGAAAGGAATCGAAGTCCCCGATGAAGAGATATCTTCTCAGCTCTTTCTGCATTATTTTTTCGCCCTTCCGGGAGACGCGCTATTACTCCTGCCGCAGGCTGCGCTGAGCCCGCTCACGAATCCCGAAAGCTCGTTCAGGAGCTTTTTCTTCTCGCTCCCGTACCGCTCGATAATCCTCACTATGGCGCTGCCGACTATAACGGCGTCGGCGTAGCCCGAGAGCCTTGAAACCTGCTCCGGTGAGGATATTCCGAAACCTATGCCCACCGGGAGCCCCGTAGCCTGCCGTATCTCGCCTGTCAGGCCTTCGAGCGAATAATCCATTTCGGGCCTCTCGCCTGTGACGCCCGTGACGGATACGAGATAGACGAACCCGCTCGCGTTCTCGGCGACGAGACCGATCCTCTCAGAAGTGCTGGTCGGCGCGAGGAGAAAAACTATATCGAGCCCCGCCTTATCGGTGTGCGTTTTTAACTCTCCCGCCTCTTCCGGGGGAAGATCGACTATAAGAAAGCCGTCCGCCCCGGCCTCGGCCGCATCCTTCACCACGCGCTCGAGCCCGTATTTAAAGAAGGGATTGTAATACCCGAAGAGGATTATCGGAACGCCGGATTTCTTTCGTATCTCTTTCACGGTGTCGAGAACACCCGCGAGCGTCGCGCCGCCTACCAGCGCCCTTTCCGAGGCAAGCTGTATGGCAGGACCGTCTGCCATCGGGTCTGAAAAAGGCACACCGAGCTCGATTATGTCGGCCCCGCTCTCCTCAAGCTGAAGAGCGATATCGACCGTTAGGTCGAGAGTCGGATCACCGGCCGTGATGTAGCTGACGAGGGCGATCCTGTCCTTTTGCTTAAGCTCGTTGAACTTTTCTGATATTCTGCTCATTTGTTTTTGAATTTTCCGCGAATCGGGCAAAGAAGATTGGGAAGCATTTGTACCGAACCCTGAATTTCAGCAGATTACACCGCTTTTTCGTAATTGTTCTTTTGTTACGTCAGGAAACCCGGCCCCTTGTATCGGACAAACTCTAACACTTTTGCATGTAATGTCAAGACTTTACCCTTGCCCGTCTTTTACCCGGGGTTATCAAATATCGTGTTTCTGCAATGGATTACATTATGAGCGGTCACTGCTTCTGCCCGCCGGACAGAAGGTCTGCCACGGAATGCATATCTTTGTCCCCACGCCCCGAAAGGCATACGATCAGCACCGAATCGCCGGACATCCTCGGCGCGGCCTTCATCGCGTAAGCAATGGCGTGCGAGGATTCGAGCGCCGGTATTATGCCCTCTGTCTGCGAGAGAGTTTTGAACCCTTCGAGCGCTTCCGAGTCCGTAACATTAGTATAGCTGACGCGCCCCGAATCACTAAGATACGAGTGCTCCGGCCCCACGCCCGGGTAGTCGAGCCCCGGCGCCAGGGAATGGGTCGGCTTTATCTGCCCGTCCTCGTCCTGAAGGAGATAGGTCTTGCTCCCGTGGAGGACGCCGACTGTCCCCGCAGAGATGCTCGCCGCGTGTATGCCCGTTTCTATTCCCCCGCCCGCCGCTTCGACGCCTGTCATGGCCACGCCCTCGTCGCCGACGAAGGGATAAAAGAGCCCCATCGCGTTCGACCCGCCGCCGACGCAGGCGACCAGGAGATCGGGAAGCCTGCCCTCTTTCTGGAGGATCTGCTCCCTCGCCTCTTTGCCTATGACGGACTGAAAGTCTCTCACTATCATCGGGTAGGGGTGAGGGCCTGCGACGCTGCCTATAATGTAGAAAGTAGTTCTGACGTTCGTTATCCAGTCCCTCATCGCCTCGTTCATGGCGTCTTTAAGGGTCTGCGTGCCCTGCGTGACTTCCCGCACCTTCGCGCCGAGGAGCTTCATCCTCATAACGTTGAGCGCCTGCCTGCGGGTGTCTTCGAGCCCCATGAATATCTCGCATTCCATATTGAGAAGCGCGGCGACGGTCGCCGTCGCGACGCCGTGCTGGCCCGCGCCTGTCTCGGCGATTATGCGTTTCTTGCCCATCCTCGCCGCGAGAAGCGCCTGCCCCATCGTGTTGTTGATCTTGTGCGCGCCGGTGTGTGCGAGGTCTTCGCGCTTGAAATATATCTTCGCTCCCCCGAGCTTCTTCGTCAGGCGCTCGGCAAAATAAAGGGGCGTCGGCCTGCCCACGTATTCGGTGAGATAATAGTCCAGCTCCTTCCTGAAGGCAGGGTCGTTCCTTACTTCTTCGTACGCCTTTTCGAGCTGAAGCACCGCGGGCATCAGGGTTTCGGAAACGTACTTACCCCCGAAAATGCCGAAATGACCCGAAGCGTCGGGAAGCGTAGGTTTAACCGCCATTTCTCACCGCCTGTATGAATTGTCTTATTTTCAAGTGATTTTTTCTGCCCGGAGAATCCTCGACCCCCGAGCTCACGTCCACCGCGTAGGGCTTTACGATGCCGACGGCCTCTTCCACGTTCTCCGCGCTGAGCCCGCCGGACAGGATCACCTTCTTTCCGAAGTTTGCACCCCGGAGGATCGACCAGTCGAAGCTCTTTCCGGTGCCGCCGTACATGTCGTCCGAGCGTTTATCGAAGAGGATAGCCTGAACGGGATAAAGTTCAACCTCGGCGGGGTCTATGCTGCCGGCCACCCTGAAAGCCTTTATAAGAGGGAACGGGATACGCGATGCCGCCTCCGGCGTCTCGTCGCCGTGAAGCTGGACGACGCCTACGCCGGATTCCCTAACCACGGCCGATATCCCTTCCGGTGTGTGGTTCACGAACACCCCGACGGTCGCCACGAACGGCGGAAGCGCGGCCGTTATCTTCCCCGCCTCGCGCGGCGGGATATACCTCTTGCTCCCTTCGTAAAAGACGAAGCCGAGGGCGTCCGCGCCGGCGTCGACAGCCGCGAGCGCGTCATCAAGAGACGTTATCCCGCAAACCTTTATCCTTATCATTTAAGAAGGAGAATTATAGAACCGGGCCCGGGTTCTGTAAACCCGCCCGATGGTACGACGGAGGGTCATTCGCCCTTTTCGAGCCAGGCGTTCACGGTCTCGGCTATTATACGGTAGCCGTTCCCGTTCGTGTGGCCGCCGAAGTTGGCCGGGTAAAGCTGCTCGCTGACAGCCCTTTCACTGAGGGCGTCGAGCACATCGACGTACGCTATGCCGTGCTCGTTAAAGTACCGCTTCACCTCCGCGTTGACCTCCCTCTCGTTGGCAATGAGGCGGTCTATCTTTTCTGACGCCGGGAGGGATTTATTGCCCTCTATGTATTCGGCGTAGACGCTTTCTTTAGTCGGGATTATGACGACGAGAAATTTCATGTCCGTCCCTTCGAGGAGCATGTTCATACGGTTAAAGAATTCGAGGCTGAGCCTGAGCCCTTCCCTCACCTCCGGGTCTTCGAGGTCTAGCCCACGGAGCCTCCTTTCGGGGGTGAACCCGGTCTTTACGCCCGAGGCGGAATCCTCGAACATAACTATCTCCTCGCCGCGTTTGAGCCTTCTTCTCTGCCTGAGGTTATCCCCTATGAAGGAGGAGCTGACGAGCCTGTAAAAAACACTGTGCCCGGCAAGCCATTCGCCGAGCCCCGCGCCAGATTCCCCCGGGGCGTCGTCGCCGTCCGAAGCCGACGCGGAAAAGCCGGGCTTTCTCATACGCTCCCAGAGCCCGACTGTGTAGACGGCGTTGTACGAATCCCTGAGGTCGTTCCCGAGATAAAAGCCGACGATAACGTACTTCGGCCCGAGCCTGACGGCCTTGTCGGCGATGAGGTAAAAATATTCGGCCGGGCCGTAACCGCCGAGGGACAGGTTGTAAACCGTTTCCCCCCTCATCTTTCCGAGGGCCGAGGGCCAGGAGTCGTCGGCTGTCGCGCTTATGCCGTATGTGTGCGAGTCCCCGACGGCTATGATGTCGGCTTTGGCCGGGACCGATTTGTTACGAAACCCCCAGGCGTCGTGCGCCCCTGTACCGGGCTCTATCGCGTATCTAAGGACCGGATCGGGTATGCGCGTCGGCTTCAAGAAATCTATGGGATCCAGGAACACCCGTGAAAGCCCCTCCGCGGCCGCCAGCGATACGATTAAAGACACGAGGACGATGAGGACGATTTTTATTAATTTGCTCAAGCTCGACGTTCTCCGGGCCGGAAGCGATTCCGCCGCCACTCAGGTAATATAAACGAGGCCGAAGTGAGGGACAACAAAAAAACCCGCCAAGGCGTATGATATAATATTCATTAATATTCCTATGTGACTATGAGACCTTACACCCTCCCGGAGCCCCTTCAAATTATCCGTTAACCGGCGCGCAAACAAAATGACTGCACCCTCGCGAAAAGCACCGTTCAGAAGAAAATTAACGCTCCTGCTCATCAGCATATTGTTCACGCTTCTCGTTCTCGAAATCGGCACGCGCATATGGCTCGCGATTATCCCCGAAGATGAAAGCCTCCAGTACTCGGTCTATTCTTACCTGAGCCCCGACAATCAGAGGTATGTCAGGCACCACTACCTCAATTACTATCCGAACCCCGAATTCAAAAGGGGGAAGTCTCACCACAACTCCCTCGGATACAGGAACGACGAGTTCCCGCGCGAAAAGCCGGAAGGCGTGTTCAGGATAGCGGTGCTCGGCGGCTCGACGACTTATAACATCGGCATAAACGACAACGATAAAACATTCACTGCCGTTATGGAGCGCGAGCTCAGGGATAAGTACGGCTACGAAAACGTCGAGGTCATCAACGCAGGCGTCGGCGGATATAATTCCTGGGAGACGCTGATCAACCTCCAGTTCCGCGTCCTCGACATAGACCCCGATCTTGTCATAGAGTACGAGGGCACGAACGACGTTCACGCAAGATTCGTGGACCCGGCCTCCTACAAATCCGACGATTCGGGAAGGCGGAAGCAATGGGACCCGCCCGACGTACCCCTCTTCGAGCACAGCGCGCTTTTCAGGGTGATACTCAGAAAGACCGGCATAACGAAGCAGGTTGGCATCGGCAACTTCGTAACCCCTAAAACGGCTTACGGCCCGAGGTCCGTCGCGAAGCATAACCCCATGGAGCTTCTCGACAAGAACCCGCCGATATTCTTCGAACGCAACCTCCGCAACATGGCCGCGATAACGAAGGCAAACGGCGTCGATATGGTTTTCGTCACCTGGGCATGGTCGCCCTATCTCGACGACTACGCATCCACTCCCTATTACCAGAGGGGCTTCAGGGAGATGAACGAGGTCCTCGAAAAGGTCGCCGCCGAAAACGGCATACCGCTCTTCGACTTCGAAGCTGTAATGCCGGATGATAAAAAGTACTGGGGCGACGGAAGGCACGAAAACGAGCTTGGAGCCGAAATAAAAGGCGAGCTCTTCGCGAAGTTCCTCCACGAAAACGGGCTCATCAAAAAGTCTCCCGGCGCCGGGCAGAGCACCGCGCCGCCGGAATGATTCTAGCTGTGGTCCTTCCTTATGTAATATCCGAATATGCCGTATGACATCGCCGACTTTATAATGGCAAAGCCTAAAAACGCGAGCGCCGCTCCGTCGTAGGAATAAGGCGGAATAAGCACTAGCATCAGACCGAGGTAGACGACGGTCGTAACCACCGAGAAAACTGTTCTCACGCCCGATCTTCCCATGGCGAGGAGCGCCGGGCTTATCCAGTATGTGAACCTCGATATGAGCACGGCTACCGCCAGAATTCTCAGGGTATTTACGGCGGGCATGTATTCCTCGCCGAATATGATTTTTACTAATGGTTCGGCGAGCGCGACTATTACGATGGTCACAGGCACGATGATCTTGAGGAGATTGAGCGTCGAAGCCTTGATGAACTTTTTAAACTTTTTGATCTCGCTCGCGCTCGTAAACCTGACAAGCTCCGGGAATATTGCCTCGTTCAGCGTATCGACGATGCGGTTGACTATTCCCGAGGCGGAATTCGCGACCCTGTAAAATCCGACGGCCTCGTTCCCGGCCAGGTATCCGAGCATCATCATGCCGAGGTATTTGTCGCTGCCGGTTTTGAGCGTCGCCATGAAGCTCGTGTTGCCGAGGAACCAGGCTATCTCCCTCCACTCGCCGCGTATCAGCCTGAAGTCCGACATGAGCCAGTTCCGAAGCCCCTTCTCCGCCAGGGTGCGGTTGACGAGCACCATCCTTATGAAGACGGTTACGAACTTCGAGATGACGAGCCCGTAGAGCGCGCCCATTATCCCCATTCCCATGAGAAGGAACCCGGTGACGAGAATGAGCTGAACGAAGTTTTCGAGCGTGTTCACGATCGCTATCATCCTGAACTTGTCGAAGACTCTGAGTATCGCGTCGGAGGTTAGCTTCGCCGTTTCTATAAACAAACTGAGCGCGAACACCCAGATGTAGATGTACGCGCCGGGTTCGTGGAGGACGTAGACGCTGATGAGCTTTGCCGTGAGTATCGCGATTACGAACGAGACAGCCCCGCTCGCGACGTCGAGGAAATAGGAGAGCTTTATCATCGCGCGGGTCTTGTCCGTTTCCCCGGCGCTCCAGTAGGTGCCGATGTACTTGACGGCGGT
>JAGVLR010000054.1 GCA_020054175.1 Candidatus Dadabacteria bacterium | reverse complement strand
CGGGTTATCGAGATATGGGAGACGTCGAGGCGCGAATACGAGCGCGGCGGGCCGTGGCTCTTCGGGGAGTATTCGGCGGCGGACGCGATGTATCTGCCTGTCGCGTGCAGGTTCCGCACCTACGGCGTTACGCCTTCCGGACTCGCGGGGGAGTATATGGAAGCTCTACTCTCCGACCCGTATTTTAAGGAGTGGGAAGTTGCCTCCGAGAACGAGGAAGAGACGCTGGATCAGTTCGAGGTGGGGCGGTAAACCGGAATCAAAACCCCCCTCAGGCTTTTGCCGAAGCCGAGCGGCGGCGGAGCGTTAACGCGGCTGCCGCACCGATTATCGAGACGAGTGCGATCATGCCCCATTCCGAAAGCGTCGGGATGTTGCGTGCTTCGCCGGGGAAGGAGACGCTCGCGATGCCGTTAAAGCTCGGCGGGTCGAGGTCGGCGTCTATCAGTGTTATGCGTTCTATCGGAACGTCGGACGTTATGCCCACGAACGTCTGAAAGAGGCTGTCGGTTACGACATCCGTCGAGCCGATGAGCTGGTCTCCCGGGCCGAAGACTTCTATTCTCAGGGCCTGATCCGTGCAGGGTAGCCCGGTGCCGAAATCGAAGAAGCAGCCGACGCGGAGGCCGGCGGCGAAGACGGAGGTGCTGGAGTTTAACGAGGTGGGGAGGGGATGAGGAGACTTAACTATTTTCTATAGATTTATTCGTATTGCTCTTATTGAAAATTAATTTGTGGTCCGTGTTTGTTGATTCGGTTGAAGAGTTTGGCAAGGGTGATTTCGGAATGCTCGAGTTGACGCTAAGATATAGAGAATAGAAAGAAATGTATGAGTTCTTCAAGATTGACGGATTTGTGTAGCTTCCTAAACTCTTGAACTTCGCAGTTATAGCTCTTTGGCCGGTTTTTCCACGGATTTAAGAATCTCTTTGAGGCGGGTTTCCGAGGGCCTGGCAGCATTTTTTATATATGGATAAGTTGGAATATCCCATCTGTTGCCGCCTTTATAACCGCGCTCCTCGAATATTTTTTCTACCGCTCTATTCAGGATCTCATCATGTTTTCTTTGTATGAGATTTCTTTCTGCATAGGCGACCAGGCTTTCGTAACTTATAAACGCTCCCCAGCTAATAGTATTATGGCCTATTTTACTCCATCTGATTCTCAATTTGCCGCTTATCAAGTCATCAACAAATCCTTTTACCAGAATCTCCTCCTCGGCTTTGAAGTTATCATAAATACGCCAGATAAGCTTTGTTTGTGTTTCGTCCGTAATTCGTAGTGCATAAGCTACGAGAGAGTCAATCTCCATTTCATGAAACCTGAATCTGTTACCCCAATGTTCATATTGTGCAATGTTCACAGGCCTGCCGTCCATATCCATCTTGGCTACAACTTCTCCATAGCGGTAGGAGAAGTTGTACAATCTGAAGGTGTGTCCATTTGATTCGATTGAAATTTCCATCTTGTATGCTCAGTTTTCTCGGCTAGTGCTACTTTAGCATATAATGACATAAATGATAACATAAGCATTTATCCCTCAGGGTGGGCGAATTACGAGTCGGCGGTTAAGGGAACGTTAAAGCTGGTTCCTGGCGAAGAAATGCTGAAGAGATTGAAGGCGGATTACGGACAGATGAGGGAAATGATATTCGGAGACTATCCGGACGTCGATTCCGTTATAGGGAAACTGGCGGAATTCGAAGCCGGTTTTAACGGAAAGTATGCATGATTTTTAGGCTTGCCGACGACTGTCGCGAATTACACCTTCCACTTAAGCTATGTTTACTTCCGACCCTTTGCTATATCCTTCAAATATGTCTTCCAATCGAAGTCGTGGGAGAACCTTGAAGCGGGTTTTATTGGTAATCCTCGTACTGGCGGTGGTGAATGCCGTGCTGCACGTGATGTTCGCCGGGATGACGGAGAGAGGAGAGGCGTACGCCATTTCTCACAGGGGTGCTGCGGCGATCGCGCCGGAGAATACTCTGGCTGCCGTTGCCGCGGGCGTCGGGTCCGGCGCGCCGTACGTCGAGATCGACGTGCGCGCGACGTCGGACGGCGTTCCGGTCCTCATGCACGACGGCTCCATCGACAGGACGACGGACGGCGAGGGGAAGGTCGGCGAGCTCGCGTGGGACTACATAAAGGGCCTCGACGCGGGCGGTTATTTCTCCCCGGAATTCAGGGGCGAGCCCGTGCCAAGCCTCGCGAGCGTTCTCGAATACATGAAGGGTAAAAAGTCGACTCTCGTGGTCGAGGCGAAGTGGCCGCGCAACTGGCCGGGCGGTGACAGCACTTTTCTCGAAACGATACGTGAGCAGGGGATGGAAAGAAATGTCGTCGTGATTTCTTTCGACACGGGATGGATAAAAACTCTGCCACAGGCGCTGCCGGATACTCCGCTCGGCGTTCTCTACATTTATCCCTACAGCGTTCCTTCGGCGGAAGCTGTGGAATACGTCAGCATATTCTGGCCCGCGCTGGTTATCGACCCGTCGCTCGTCTGGAGGATGAAGCGTTCGGGGCATACTGTCTGGGCGTGGAACGTGAACAGCGAAATTCTCACGCGCTTCCTCGCATGGAAGGGGGTGGAGGGGATAACGATCGACAATCCGTGGGCGATGAATCGTCAGCGGTGAGAGGGGAGGGCGTGCGATTCCTCGCTCGCTCGGAATCGTAGTTCGAAATGACAAAACTTGACGGCTGCACGTTCGGTGGTGGAGAGACGTTCAGTGTTAGCTTGTAAGTATGGTACAAGGGCTTTCTACTTTTCCTTGATGAAAAGTAGCAAACACACGTAGTGTGTTTCTCGACGAAGCACCTACGAAGACTTATGCACCGGAAGCACGTCTGGTGGTTATTGCTATGAAGCTGCTACGTCGATTGCCTGCGGACGCTGCCCGCCGGGCCGGGGCAAAATTGTGCTAAAAATTTTCGTTCCTTCGCTAAATCTTATACCCACCCCATCCCCTGATAAGATTTTTAACGCTCATCCACTCGATTTTCTTAACGCCAATTTTGACGGCCCGGAAGTGTATTGCTGCGCCATGCGGCTTGCAATAATAAAGGAGAAAGATAGATCTTCCACAGTTTTAATTTGAGGTATTTCCGAGTAGTACCAGATATGCTTTCTTGCAACCGGCTCAGGGCGTCCGATTCCTCGCTCGCTCGGAATCGTTGGAAATGACATGGCGCGAATAAGCGTGCATAATGTCGATATCCAACTAAATAAGGAATTATGCGAATGACCGACAGGGATGTGAAAAGCGGTGCGTCAGACGAGGCACAACGTAGCGACGATGTTGATACGTCGCTGAGCGACAGGTACTCCGGGAATTTTACACTCATCATGGGCGAGTCAGTGGCGACAGCGGCGCGGATGGCGGCGTATGCTCTCAGCGTCAACCCCGGGCCGAAGCTTCCGAGTTGTACCGTAAAGCAGCTCGCCGAAATGTTTCTCGAAGAGGGACGCGTCGAGGGAGTTCGCGGCGACGCCGCCTGGGCGCAGTCGCTCCTGGAAACGGGGTATTTCAAGTACGGGCGCATCGTCGCGCCCGACATGAACAACTACTCGGGCATCGGCGCGCTCTACGAAGACCGGCCGGGTTTCGCCGCGCGGTTCGATTCTCCGAGGCTCGGCGTACGCGCGCAGATTCAGCATCTGAAAGCCTACGCTACTGACGACCCGCTCAACGGGGAATGCATCGACCCGCGCTTCGAATTCGTCGTACGCGGCTCCGCGCCATACATTGAATGGCTCGGGGCGGCAGATAATCCGAAAGGGAGAGGGTGGGCCTTCCCGGGCGGCGGGTACGGCAAAAATATTCTGAGGCTGCTGGAGCGGATGCTGGCTGGTAGGTGAGACGGCAAGCGCCGGGAGTGATGGATTATTAACGTAACCCCCTCCTTACTCCTCCCCCTATGAACAGGGGGAGGAAAATTTAAGAAGGACGCTGCTATAACTGTTATCTCGAACCCCCCTGTTTTACTTCGATTGAAGTGATTTGCAGTGCTGGATGAGCGTCAAGACGTTAAGCGAGGGCGTCCGGTTCTTGCGCTCGCTCAGAACCGTACTCCGGCTTCGCCAAGGCTTCCGACTTCGCTTCGGACTCCGCTAAAGCT
>JAGVLR010000065.1 GCA_020054175.1 Candidatus Dadabacteria bacterium | reverse complement strand
CGCCGCTCTTCGACGCGGGGGTTCAGCTCCGTGCTGTAGTAGAGCGCCGAGAGGATTGTCTGCCCGCTCTTGCCTTCGAGCGTGAGGAAGATTTCCGTCCCCGGCTCGCGCCATGCCGACTGAAGCAGAAGCGCTCCTTCCGTCACAGCCTTGCCGTATCCCTCTGGCCCCGTCTGCGACGCGTCGTCTTTCCAGTACGCGTCCTCGATTGCGGGCGCGCCGTATTCCTTCGTGAGCGCCGCCTTCACCGTCTCATAGTTCTTCACGTACTGCGCCGGGTCGTCGTACGGCGTGGTAACCGCGTATCCGCCGAGGACGAGCTTATCGCCCGCGAACATATATCCGATTTCGGCGTCGATCTCCCCGAGCTTTCCGTTGTACGTGATCGCCAGGTCGTAAGGCGGCACGGGTCCCTCGCCGACGGGGACGGCATTCTCTGTCAGCTTCACCTGCGCGGGCGCCATGCCCCAGCGTGTTTTCCTGAAGTCGTGCGTGCGCGTCTGCGCCCCGGAATCGTGGAGCCCCGCGAGGAGTATGAAGGTAATTGCCAGTGTTATTGTAAGCGGCCTGAACGCCGGCAGGTTCGTGTGCATAGCTCGGAAAGTATACATGGTCCGAAGCATTGACGGTTTCGTTATTAAAAGACAGATCTCTCACAGTTTTAATTTGAGGTATTTCCGAGCAGTACCGGATATGCTTTCTTGCAATCGGCTCAAGGCGTCCGATTCCTCGCTCGCTCGAAATCGTTGTTCGAGATGACAAGATGAGATTGCCGCGGGTGCTTAGCACCCTCGCAATGACAAAGAATTCTTAATAGATTGCTGGCGGAAGTGGATTCCCGTTTGCACGGAAATGACAAAACAAAATTATAAATCCCCCTTGGCCCCCCTTTTTCTAAGATGGGAAAGAAAAGTCAAAGACTTCTACTTTTGCTTGACCAAAAGTAGCAACCACACTATATATGTTATATTTATAGTGTGAGCCGGGAGCGGCTTCACAACTAACCCGAGCCTTGCCGGAGACGAACATGATGCCGAGAAAAAGCGATTTGGCGAAAGAGGTCGAAAGCGAGATCCTGGACGCGCTCGGCGCGATCCGCGAGCCGTTCGGCCCGAGGGAGCTTATCAACAAGCTCGCGGTCGAAAAGAAGCTCAACGACACCCTCATCCGCGAGGCGATCTGGCAGCTCATTGATCTCAAGCGCATCAGGCTCACCGACGACATGAAGCTCGAAGTAGCCGCCTGAGCCGCACAGTTAATCACCGCGCATAATGCACTTCCCAGGCAGACTCGAAGTATTCCATCCAGACGACCGCAGGCCCGACCAGCGCGCCCCCGAAGAAAGGGACAGGGACCGCATCCTGTATACCTCCGCGTTCAGGAGGCTTGCCGGTGTAACACAGGTCGTCGGCTCGGAAGAGGGGCACATATTCCACAACCGTTTGACGCACAGCCTTAAGGTCGCGCAGATAGGCCGCCGGCTGGCCGAAAAGATACTCCGCGAGCAGCCCGACAAAGCGGAGGCGCTCGGCGGAATCAGCCCGGAGGTCGTTGAGGCCGCCTCGCTAGCGCACGACCTCGGCCACCCGCCCTTCGGCCACATCGCAGAGAAGGAGCTGGACAGGCTCGTCGTCGACGTCGGCGGAGTCGCGGACGGTTTCGAGGGCAACGCGCAGTCGTACAGGATCGTGACGAAGCTCTCGATTCGCCATCCGAACATGCCCGGGCTCAACCTCACGCGCGCGACGTTGAACGCCATCCTGAAATACCCGTGGCATCGCGGCGCGAGGGGGCGGAGCCGGAGGAAGTGGGGCGCTTACCGCACGGAGGAGAGCGAGTTCAAGTGGACGCGGAAGCCGTTTCAGAACGATGCGCGGAAGACAGTCGAAGCCGAGCTTATGGACTGGGCCGACGACATCACCTACGCCGTTCACGACCTAGAGGATTTTTACCGCGCCGGGCTCATACCGCTCGACAGGCTCAGAAAGGATACAGAGCAGTTCGTGACGAAGTGGGAGAACGCGGGGCGTCTCGACGCCGCCGTCGGCGAGCTGGCTTCGAGCAGCAACGAGGTCGCGCGCTTTCTACGCGGCACGTTCCAGAGGTGGCGAGGGGAGGGGAGGCGGCAGTCGACGCAGGCGAGGGACGATATCGTCCGCGCGTTCGCGAGCCTGATCGGATTCATTCCGATCGACGAGCCGTATGAAGGCACGCGGCGGCAGCGTGCGAACCTGAAGAGCTTCGCTTCGTCGCTCATCGGCCGCTACGTTTTCGCGATTTCGCTCAACGCCTCCGGCAAGAAGTCAGACCGGCGCGTATACATCAAGGAGCGCGCGGAGCTGGAGGTCGAAATGTTAAAAGAGCTGACCTGGCACTACGTTATCGACAGCCACTCGCTCGCACAGCAGCAGCACGGGCAGAGGAAGATTGTTTCCGAGCTGTTCGAGATTTTTCTCGACGCGGCACGGAGGCAAAGGTACAGGATTTTCCCTGTGAACACT
>JAGVLR010000198.1 GCA_020054175.1 Candidatus Dadabacteria bacterium | reverse complement strand
TATTTCCTGATTGCCTGCCCGGCGGACCGAGCCTTCGCCGAACCGGCGGGACCACACAGGATTTGAAAGAAAGAAATACGGGAAAAGCCGAAGGTCATGCAAACCGGCCCCGTACAATCAGCGCATACGAGGCCGGGCTTCACAGTCTGATTCAGGAAAGTTAGCGGTCCGCTTTAACCGGAACGGTTTTTTTGAACGCCCTCCTCATTAAAATCACAGCTGGGATCACGAGGTAAAGGAGGTACGAGAAAGCACCCCCGCCGGTATCTCCGGAGGAAACCGAGCAGCCCGCGCCGCCGTTCCCACCGTCACCCCCGCCGCCCGTAGTCGGGTCCTTGTAGTCGGGTATGTCGTCGCCGTCGGAATCGACGGGGTTCCTGGGATCGGGGCCCGCTTCCTCGCTGTCCGGAATGCCGTCGCCGTCGGCATCGGTATCGAGAGAATCTTTTACGCCGTCGCCGTCCGTATCGGCGCTCCCTTCGACTGAGTCCGGGATCCCGTCGCCGTCACTGTCGCCGTCCGAGATTACCAGCGCGAAAATCTCCCCGGAAAGGCCGCTCACGGTAGCCGTTACAGCGTTGGTCGAGGTGTCTATGACGGAAAGCGAGCTGCCTGACCCGCCGACGTAGGCGCTGCCGCCGTCGGGAGAGATGGCGATTATCGACGGCTCGCTGACGACTGTCCCCGACACCGTGGAAACCGTGCACTCCGGCCCGCACGTAGAGACCTCGAATACGGAGACAGACTGGCCGTTCATATTCGCGACGTAGACAGTCTTTCCGTCCGGCGTTACTGCAACCCCCTCCGGGCTCGTGCCGACCTCGGCGATAATATCGATGACGTTATCCATGGATATGTCCATGCCGAGCACCTGGTCTTGGCTGAATATCGATATGAAGAGCGTCTTGCCGTCGGGGCTCGCGGCCAGGGAAATCGGTCCGCACGCTTCGTCGTGCCCGCAGGTAACCGGGATGTTCTCTTTCAGTGTTTGGCTGGAAGTATTGATCACTGAAACCCCGGCATTCGTCCCCACGTAAACGTACACCGGCCCGGCGCCGGAGACCGGCGTTACAGTGATGGACGGGGTCGACGAGCAGTTGTTCGTGCCGTCCTGATCGCACTCTATGTCTATGGACGTAACCCCCTTCGTCGCTATATCGACGACGGATACGGTGTTGCTGTTGGCGTTCGCAACGTAAAGGGTCGAGCCGTCCGGTGTTATCACTAAGCCGAATGGACTGAGTGAGCCGCCTAGGTTTATGCTGTCGTAAGTAGTAGTGCCGCCGGAAAAATCTATTATGTGAACGAGTCGATTACTGTCTACAGCGTATACGGTGTTTCCATCCGGGTTGACCGCCAGGCCGAAAAGACTGGAAGCGCCAGGCGGCGAGGCCGATCCCGACACTTCGTTCGTTACCGTATTGACTATCGTGACGGTTTCACCGAGATCGGTGAGGTAGGCAAAAGGCGTCGCCTCCGAGCGGGAAGCGGCAAAAAGAATCACTGCAATCAGGAATGTGCCGGCTGCAGCACGGCAAACAGGTCTCCCGGTCATTTTTAGTTCCTCCTTATTTTTATAAAGGAAGCTCTGACTTAGATAATCACTTGAGCATTTCTTTAATATTATACCCCTCGATTCAGAAGAGAGAGAAAATGGATAGGAAGCGGAGTTTTCGAACGCGGTTCCGCACGCGAAAGCTATCCGGACGCCACTAGCACAGAGGCAGATGAGATATCAGTTGAGAAGATCCATCTTTATCATGCGGTTTCTGAGAATCTGCCTCGTCACCCCCAGAAGCTCGGCCGCCTTCGTCTGATTCCAGTCGGTAATCTCGAGGGCTTTTTTGATAACCATCTCCTCGACCGTGTCGAGAGTCATCTTGTCGAGGTCGAGCTCGAAAAACATCTTGTGCTCGTCGTTGTGGATCTTGACTCCCTTTCCCTGCTCGTCCAGCTGAATGTACTTCGGATCGAGAACGTTCCCCGTGGTAAGAAGAACCGCCCTTTCGATTGTGCTGCGAAGCTCCCTGACATTGCCCGGCCAGTGATAGCTCATAAACGCCTTTTCGATTTCCTCCGGCACCGTTTCTATATTTTTATTGAAGTCCACGTTGAAAAAATCTATGAAATACTTCGCAAGAAGGGGAATGTCCTCTCTCCTTTCTCTTAAGGTGGGCATTTCGAAATTGATGACGTTGAGCCTGTGGTAGAGGTCTTCCCTGAACTGATTGTTTTCGACGAGCGACTTGAGGTCCTTGTTGGTGGCGGCGACTACCCTGACGTCAACTTTTATATCCCGCTTTCCGCCTATTCTCCTGAAAGTCCTTTCCTCCACCACCTTGACGAGCTTCGCCTGAAGCGTCGGGCTCATGTCGCCTATCTCGTCGAGGAATATGGTGCCGCCGTTCGCGTCCTCGAGGATTCCCGTCTTCATTTTTTTGGCGTCCGTAAAGGAGCCCGCCTCGTGTCCGAATAGCTCGCTTTCGAGGAGGGTTTCCGGTATGGCCGCGCAGTTGAGCTCGATTATGGGCTTCTCCGCCCGAACGCCGTTATGGTGAAGCACCTTCGCCGCAAGCCCCTTGCCCGTTCCGCTCTCTCCGCCGATGAGGATCGTCTTCGGGTCTGTAGTCACGAGCTTTTCGAAGAGCTCCGTTATGTTTTTGACGGCCTCGCTCTTGCCGATGATGGTATGAAAACCGTGCTGCTTCTGCTCGGTCTTCAGCCTCAAGTCGAGGTTCCTTTTGAGCCTCGCGTTATCGAGCGCGTTTTTTACTATGACTTTGAGCTTGTCGAGGGAAAACGGCTTTTCTATGAAATCGTAGGCTCCCTTCTTGATCGCCTCGACTGCGGTATCTATGTTGCCCTGGCCGCTCATGAGGATCGTAACCGGTGCGGGATCGACGGCGCTCAACTGCCCGAGGACCTCGAGGCCGTCCATATCCGGCAGCCTGAAATCGAGAAGCACGAGGGACGGATTGTCCCTCTTGGCCATGAGGATGCCCACATCGCCCATGTTAGCCGTGTTCACAGAATATCCTTCGTCGGTCAGGCTTTCCTTAAGCCTGGCGCAGAGAAATTCCTCGTCGTCTATTATCAGTATCGTATTACTCATTCACTCCCCCCGGCGATCAGTATTTCGCATGTGCATAAAAGCTGCCTATATGAATTTACCGGAACCCGTTTCACGCGCCGGAGCACCCTCTTCATTCTGCGTTCCGTAAGGAATTATAACCGTAAACAACGAACCCTTTCCCTCTTCGCTCAAAACTGTGAGACGGCCGGAATGGGCTTCGATGATCTTTTTCGATATCGGAAGGCCGAGGCCGGTGCCATGTTTTTTATTAGAATAAAAGGGCTCGAATATTTTTTCGATTTCGGATTCCGGAATCCCAGTTCCGTCATCCCTGACGTTTATATGGAGCGCGCCGTCCACTGTTTCGGTCTCGACTGTTACAGCGCCCTTCCCCGGCTCCGCGCTGTCAATCGCGTTTATCAATAGATTGATCAGTACCTGCTGGCATTTTTCATAATCGAGGCGGCACGGCGCGGCGGCTCCGGGTTTTACATTTATCGTCACGCCCTTCTTCTCCGCGCGCGGCCTGACTAAAACGACAGACCTCTCGACTACCTCTACGGGGTCGGTCTCCCTGAGATCCATCTCCTTCGGCACCGAGAGCTGGAGGAGATCCCTGAGTATGCCGTCGAGCCTGCGTACTTCTTTGAGGACCTCCGTTATGGAATTCTCCTGCTCCTCGTCCCTGGCCTTTCCTCTCATGATTTCGAGCGCGACGGTTATGCCGGAAAGGGGATTCTTTATTTCGTGGGCTATTCTCGTCGCGAATTCGCCTATTGTCGCCAGCCTCTCGGCGCGTATGAGCTCGTTCTGCTGTTCTTTTATAGCGCGCGTGGCCTCTTCGACCTTCTCTCTCAGGGTTTCGTTAAACCTCTTCGTCTGCTCGAGAAGCTCGGCATTATTGTTATGCGTATCCTCTATGTTCCGAAGCATATCGTTGAAGGACCCGGCGAGCTTGGATATCTCGCCCGTGCCTTCGATGCCCGTTATACGATACGCATAATCACCTTTTTTTACAGTCTGCGTGGCTTTGACAAGCCTCTCGACGGGCCTTGTAATCTTCCAGGGAAAGAGGACGGTGATCATGCCGCCGAAGAGAAGCGCTGCGCCTACAATAACCAGAAGGAAGGTGTAATTGGATTTCACCTGCTCACCCACTATAGTTACGGCCTGCTCCACCATCTCCTTTCCGAACCCGGCATCCGAATCCACAGGGGAAGCCGCGCCGCCGAAGAGTTTGTAAAGAGTGGTATATCTGCCTTCGAGGTTCGCCGCCGCCTCGTTCAGCTTGTGCGCGTTATAAAGAGACAGGCCGCCGGCTATGAGCATGAGCGTGAGCATAAGCGCAAAACCGAGTCTTATCTGTGTGCTTAAATTCAATTCCCCGCGGCTCCTCTATATATGTGAAGAAGCATATGACCTCCGCCCTCTCTTCCGCGCATTCGAACCGGCGTGCTCCGGAAAAGAAGCGCAGTCCCTGAATTATCAGGTCAGGCGCGAAGTGTACGAATCGGTACACCTCTGATTGTTCATATGTTTACGATACCCCGACCCCGTGCATCCTTATAAACAGTATAAAACATTAGCAACCAACTATGAACATTGCATCTTTATGAGGATACCACATAGTTGGCACGCCCCTTGCACTTTGTGGCTGTCAAAATCCGATACACAGGAGGCATTTACTATGAGACATTTATTAATTACTTCGGTTTTATTGACCGGATTGACGCTCGGCGGAGTCGCAGCGGTTCACGCCGAGGGCACTTATAAGAATAACGCTCCGGAACAGGAAACGACCCAGCCAAGATCC
>JAGVLR010000154.1 GCA_020054175.1 Candidatus Dadabacteria bacterium | reverse complement strand
GGCCCAGCGTTTCGTCGTCGAGCGGTATCAGGTATTCGACGACGTCCGAGCCCGTAAGGTCTATTTCAAAGTAGTGTGGATCGAACCTTTCTTCCCCGTGCAATTCGGCAAGCGCGTTAATATAGGGCGAGAAGAACGAATTCGTGAACACGGCGGGGTCGAATCCTTTCGGCCTGATACGGTTGTCCTTCACCTCTTCTACGCGCCTCAGAAAGCTCGTCGTAACATTGCCGTCGGAATCTTCGATAACCTCCTCGTATATCTGCACCTGGTCGTCCGACGTAATAATCTGGTAGTGTGGCTGAAACTGGTCGGCTGGGTTATTAAACGGCTCCTCGCTCGGAAGAACCTCGTCCGTCGTCCCTCTGACCAAAACACCCAGTTTATTTGTACGCCCCGAAGCCCAGAGAACGTTTCCTTCCGCATCGCGGGCGAGGAATTCGATGAACATGCGCCTGAACCCGACCCCCGTCGGAAGATAATGCCCAGCGAGGCTGGTGACTTTCACCACTGCCCTCAGCTCCCCGGCGGGCGTCGCTTCGAGCGTCTGGACGTTAACCTCCGCCGTCTCCTTTTGCGCCATGTCGACCATCAAGCTCCTGCCGGTAATCAGACCCGGGACGCTGAATGTTCCCGTCATGACGTCTATCTGCCGGTACCCGAGTATGAGCGGGAACTGCTGGAACATTTCGTTCAGGAAAACATTGAGCCCGTGAAGCGAATGGCGGGCGAAGTTGTCGCGCTCTGTAAGTGTTATGTCCTCGTCCGGGAGGCGGTTAGTCGTCGGGGCGAATTCGCTCGATTCGATATTTGCTATCTCGAACGAGAGCTTCTCCCCCTTATAATGAACGGGCATGTGGCAGTCCGCGCACGATTTGAAATTCTCCCTCCCCGGAGCGAATTCGCTGTTGATCCATTCGAGGTGTGTAGCCTGCTCGTAGCTCGCGCCGAGCTTTTCGCCCTCGTTGCTGAAAACCGGCAGCAGAATATTATGGCAGCTCCCGCAAAGATCCGAGCTGAACGCATCGCCGCTGACGAAATAATCGGCGAACTTCGGAGTTATGCCGAGCGACTTCTGCATCGGCTTCGGTATTATCGTCGAGTTTTCATACGGGCCGTAGATTTCGTCCGGAGGGCCCGTTACGAAGTTCCCGGTGAACGTGGACTCGAGCCCGAGGTCGGTGTCGGATATGTGATGGCAGACGCTGCATGATATGCCGTCCCTCGCGAGCGCGCCGTATTTCTGGAATTCGTTGTTTTCGGAGCCGGGCCACTGCTTGACCATATCCAGCCTGAAAGGCCTCCCGAACGGTACCTCCGATGGAGGCTCGATGGCGAAGAGACTCTTGCAGTTTTCGTTGTCCTGCCCGGGTGTGTCTATGGCCAGCTGGCGCTGCCCCATGACGCCGTGGCAGTGAAGGCACGTGGCCTCGATGCATTCCGTAAGCTCCGGGAGGTTATTCGTCTCGCTCTCGAGCTGCGAGAAGAATACCGGGTCTCGCCCGGCAAGGCCCATGGGCGAGGCCTTCCACTCGCTGTAAGGGGAAAGGTTTATATTGCTGGTGCCGTCCGGCCCCTCCTCCTGGAATATCATGTTCGGAAGCGCGGAGTTCGATATGGTGCCGTCGTGGCAGCCCGCGCACTGGTCCGACGTGATAAACTGGTCGGGCCCCGAGGCCGCGGAAACGACGTGATCATACGTCTCGGCGGGCAGGCGAAGGTGCCAGACATCCTGGAAAGCCACCCTCTCCAGCTGATTATAAAATTCTATGAAATCGGGCGAGGGCTCCTGCAGCGGTTTGGAGAATGGAGAATTATAGTTATCGACTTCGCCGTTCGCCTTCACGAATCCGCGCGTAGTCCTGAGATCCTTGTCCCCGGGAAGATGCGGAGGATCGTCGTCATCGCCAGGCGGCGTGCCGGGCGCTCCGTTGGAGCCGTAGTGCTTATACCTGATTCCCGGGGTCAGTATGTTGTCGAGCGAGGCGAATGTCTGCTCGGTTTCTGCGGACGCATGGCAGTTTATGCAGTAGCTCCCGTAATCGCTGAACGCCGGAACGATATTCGGAATCTTGTTGCTGCTCTCGTAAACATAGCCGGTGGGAAACCACAGCGGATTGGGCTCGAGCGGCACGGTCCGGCCCCCGAAAAACTCTTCGCTCGTAACGGCGGATATGTCGAAGATGGGCGGGTTTCCGACCTGCCAGCTGGAGGTGGGCGGGTCGTATTCTATCGTGTAATTTCCCCAGTACCAGCCGTCCAGGGATTCGTCCTTCTGCTTGACCATTATAGTCCATGAATTGGGCTCGACGTCTGCGCCGATCACCATGCACCCTTCGGAATCGATCGTGATACCGAGGCTCTCGTTGATCGAATGCATCTCTTTTATAAGGATGGCGCCGTCCGGGATTTCGGTTACCCTGCCGCCGCATAGCCAGGCTACGATTTCAGGGGAGTAGTAAAGTCTGACAGCGGGGTGAACGCCGTAAGCCGAGCCGCTTCCTATGGGCCCGACGTAAGGTCCGGTAAGCCGCCAGTTCAAGTCGCCAGGCCATCCAAGCTCGTGAGCGTATCCGCGCTCCCGTAAAAAATCCCTCATGTCGATGTCGTACATATTCTTTTCGTCGAGGCGGGAAATTGGAGCCGGCTTCCGGAGAAAATCGGGAGCGGGAAGCCCGGCGGAAGACGCGCAGAAACTGTCGATTTCTTCCTGCGTGGGCTCTATCAGCGAGCTCTCGCAAACCCATTCCCTCGGGTCAGGCGGCAGCGGATTATCGCCGCCTCGTTTTTCGTCGTCACACGACAACGAAACCAGAGAAAATACGCACAACAAATATATCCATACCGGAGCCTGCTTCATCTCAATACACCTTCTCATATCAGAAAAAAAAGGGGGTGGTTGCCCTAAAAATAGCGGCAAGGATGGGAAAATGTCAATAGAATTTTTTAATGAATAAAAGAAGACGTCTACTTTTCGGGGTGAATATGGATGGTTCTGAAGGGGGACAACGCGAGCCTCTTGAAACCCGACATGAACTGCGCCCCCGAGAGGCTGCAGTACCCTGTTTTTATAAACACGTCCGCGAGCGCCCGAAGCGAAACGGCGCGGCCGCCGCACATGTACACAGGCCTCCAGTCAGGACCGAACTTGTCCTTAAACCTGAAGAGGCTTTTGTAATCGTAGGCAAACCGTAGGAAATGCCCCGAGCGGAAGAGGAACCTTTCCTTGAGAGACTTAGCGCCCTCCCCCGGAAGCACGAATGGCACCTCGCCGAGGCTGAGCTCTTCGTATCCGTCCCGGCTGAGCGCGCGTATGACGTGCACGAAAAG
>JAGVLR010000006.1 GCA_020054175.1 Candidatus Dadabacteria bacterium | reverse complement strand
TGCCGAAGGAGAAGAGAAAGTTTCTGAGCATGTCGGCATTGAGAATCCGGTTATTAACGGCGTCGGTGACGTAAACGTCGCCCCCTTCAAGGGGCCGCGAGGCGCCCGTATAAACGGTGACGACAGCCGACGCGTCCGGCACCGCAAGCGAAAGAAGGAACGAGCCGTCCGTCCTGAATTTCTGGATGCGCTTGTTGCCGGCGTCCGCGACGTAGACCATTCCGAAAGCATCGTCTATCGCGACGCCCGAAGGCTCGCCGAGCTGTCCGGCGCCCGTTCCCGGAGATCCGATAACATGCTGGAAGCGGCCCGTCTTGTCGAAGACCTGCACGCGGCCGTTGTCCGAGTCGGCGACGTATATCCTGCCGTTCATGTCGACCGTAAGGCCGCCCGGCCGGTTGAATTGTCCCTCGCCCGCGCCGGTGGAGCCGAACGCGAAGAGAAAAGCTCCGGTGGGGCTGAACACCTGCACGCGGTTGTTCCCGGTATCCGACACATATACCCTGCCGGCCGCGTCGAGCGCGATGCCGCCCGGCTGGTTCATCTGCCCTTCGCCGCTGCCCCTTGTGCCGAATTTAATGAGGTATTTCCCCGTGGCGTCGAGCTTCTGAACGCGGTCGTTAAAAGTGTCGGCGACGTATATGTTCCCGGCTCCGTCGACCGCCACGCCCATCGGACTATTGAACTGGCCGTCTCCCCTTCCCCTGACGCCGCCGATCTTGAGAAGGAACTTTCCGGTCTTGTCGAATTTCTGGATCCTGTCGTTGAACGAATCGGCGACGTATATATTCCCGCCCCGGTCGCAGGCCAGGCCGGCCGGCGTGTTGAACTGACCGTCGCCCGGGCCGAACGAGCCGAAGCTCGAAACGACGCTCTGCGCCGAAGCGCTAACAGCCGCCGCGATGCACAGCATCAGAATGAAAGTGAAAAATCCTGCCTTTAGTCTCATATAGTCCTCCGAATTTTCCCCATCCGTCAGACTATCAGTTTTTACCTGTCCGTCACTCCGCTATATCGTGAGAATCCTCCGCCTTTGAGAAAGGCGCTCCGCCGCGCAATAATTCCCTCGTAGAAATTTACGCACGAATGTGCGCGGCCGGATTAAAGCGCCGCGTCCCGCACGAATATCCCCTGAGGCAGGTGCATAAAGATAATGCCGATTCGGACAATGAGATAGTGGAGAATTAATACATTTTTCAAGCTATTAACTCATCACTTCGCAGCTTGTCTTAAAGTAATTATGGGTTCGCCACCCGGCAGCAATCCTGAACTCTGCATCCCCCCTTAGAAAAAGGGGGGTATGGGGGGATTTATTCTTTGATGTCTTTTCTTTGGTGTCATTCCCGAATGCATTTACCTGCCGCGGCGAAGCCCGTGGGCGAAGCCGGGTCGGGAATCCACTTCCTCAAGCAATCCATCAAGAGCTTTTGTCATTCCAAATGAATCTGTGAAATTTCTCAAACATCCATTTGCTCCATTGACTTAACCTCCCCGCCATTCAGACTATAACTTCTATTCGACCTGACAAACGGAGACTCCCCACGATGTTCAACCGAAACGCGATCGAAGAAATAGCCGAAAAGAGCAAGGCCGAGAAATGGCCCTACCCCAAAATATTCAATTCACTGAGAGACGCAGGAGTGGAATACTACGAGACGTCGGTATCGACACACGAGCTTGTCTACCACGGCTCGGGCGAATCGTGGACGGAGCCCGCACCCGAAGGCTTCGTCACGCTCGAAATCAGCCCGGCGTTCGACGGCGCGGGCGTCAGGGAAGCCATTCTCAAAAACCAGAGAAAGGAAACGAACTACACGGAATTTCTCCAGGGCATCGCCGCCGCGGGCTGCACACATTACAGGGTCGACATGAACTCGCGCGAGATAGCCTACATGGGCAGTCAGGGCGAAGCGTACGTCGAAAAAGTCCCCGACTTCAAGGAATGACGCCGGTCATTTTTCCATTTGCTGGAAATATCGAGCGTTACAGGCTGAATCTTGTCATCTCGAACAACGATTTCGAGCGAGCGAGGAATCGCCCCATTTCCGTCATCTTTATAGTCTGTCATTCCCAACGATTTCGAGCAAGCGAGGAATCGGACGCCGTTACCTTGCGGCACAAGTGTTCATCCAGTACCGTTCGCAACTTACCATCTTTAGTATCAATGCATGTATCGGGAATCCACTTCCACAAGCAATCCGTCAAGAATCCTTTGATCGCCCTCTCATATGTCAGCGGATATTACCTGTGTTGCATTTCAATCAATCGGTGTTTAACTAACCGCTAATGGGAATTATCGGCAAGCCGCCCGTACTGCATACTGTTAAAGAGGCGGCCGCTCTCGGGGATATCAAGGCCAGGGGCCGCTGGATTCTCGCGGCAACGATACTCGGCTCCAGCATGGCCTACATCGACGGCACCGCTATCAACGTAGCCCTCCCCGCGTTTCAGGACAAGCTCGGCGCGACTATAACCCAGGTGCAGTGGGTCATCGAAGCCTACTCCCTCTTTCTCGCGGCCCTCATACTCGTCGGCGGGGCGCTCGGCGACAGGTTCGGAAGAAAGCTCGTTTACGGCACGGGCATAGCGCTCTTCGCTGTGGCCTCGATCATGTGCGGACTCTCCCAATCAGTCCACCAGCTCATCGCGTTTCGCGCATTCCAGGGCGTCGGCGGCGCGCTGCTCATTCCCGGCAGCCTCGCTATAATCAGCGCCTACTTCGGCCCGGCGGAGCGCGGAAAGGCCATAGGAACATGGGGCGCGTTCTCCGCGATAACGACCGCCGTCGGCCCCGTGCTCGGCGGATGGCTTATAGAGCACGTCTCGTGGCGGTGGATATTTTTCATCAACGTGCCGATAGCAGTCGCCGTGTTGGCGGTGCTCGCGTCGAAAGTGCCCGAATCGAGGGGGGGCGCTCACGATAGAGAGGTAGACTTCACAGGCGCGGCCCTGGCGACGCTCGGCCTCGGCGGCATTGTCTTCGGCCTCATCGAGTCGGCGAACCTCGGCTTCGGAAGCCCCGTCGTCATAGGCTCGCTCGTCCTCGGCGCGCTCCTTCTTGCCGCGTTCGTCCGCATCGAAAAGAATTCTCACAACCCGATGATACCGCTCTCGCTCTTCGCCTCGCGCACATTCACAGGCGCGAACGTCGTCACGCTCTTCATGTACGGCGCGCTCGGCGCTGTGTTCTTCTTCCTACCCTTCGCGCTGATACAGGTCTACGGATACTCGGCGACGATGGCGGGCGCGACGGTGCTCCCGATAATCCTGATACTCTTCGCACTCTCGCGCTGGGCGGGAGAGCTCACCGACAAATACGGTGCGAAGCTCCTCCTCGTCGCGGGCACCGCGACAGGCGGCCTCGGCTACGTGGCCCTCGCGCTCCTCCACGGCGAAGGCAGCTATTTTACGACGTTCTTCCCCGGCATCGCACTCCTGGGATTGGGACTTGCGCTCAGCGTCGCGCCGCTGACGACGGCCGTTATGAACGCCGTCGACGTGAAGTGGTCGGGCACTGCGTCGGGCATAAACAACGCCGTTTCGAGGATGGCCGGGCTCATGGCTATCGCGGCGTTCGGAATAGTCATACTCCATGCGTTTAACTTCAGCCTCGACAGGGAGATGAACCTGGCGGGCATCACGCCGGCAGTGCGAGAGATGCTCGATGGCGAAAGAATAAAAATGGCCGGAGCGGAGATACCATCCGCGCTCGACCCCGAGACGCGCGCAGTCCTCTCCGCGATAGTGAAAAGCTCCTACGTCAACGGCTTTAACCTCGTAATCTACATGGCCGCCGCGCTCTCCTTCCTCGCCGCCCTCGTCGCCTGGTTTACGATAAGACGCGAATAGTGGAGAGCCTCCACGGGCAATCGACGTAGCAAGAGCTGCTATACTTTCACCCCGCGCACGACCCGAGCATCAATCTGTCATTCCACACGATTCCGAGCAAGCGAGGTGTCACCTCTCTTCCGTCATTCCGAACTTGATTCGGAATCTCGTATTTATTTGTCATCTCGAACAACGATTTCGAGCGTGCGAGGAATCGGACGCCCTGAGCCGATTGCAAGAAAGCATATATGGTACTGCTCGGAAAT
>JAGVLR010000106.1 GCA_020054175.1 Candidatus Dadabacteria bacterium | reverse complement strand
TATCCGGCGTCGCAAAAGAGTTCTTCGACAAGAGCTGGATCGACGCCGAGCTGAGGGACGGCAAGCGCGGCGGTGCGTTCAGCCACGGCACTGTTCCGAGCGCCCATCCTTACGTGTTCATGAACTATACGGGAAGGCTCAGGGACGTTATGACGCTCGCGCACGAGCTCGGCCACGGCGTGCATCAGTATCTATCGCGCAAGCAGGGATATTTTCAGTCGAACACCCCGCTGACGACAGCCGAGACTGCGAGCGTATTCGCCGAGATGCTCGTCTTCCACAAACTCACCGAATCCGAGGCGGACCCGAAGACGAGGCTCGCTCTCATATGCAGCAAGCTCGAAGACATATTCGCGACGGTGTTCAGGCAGGTCGTTCTGACGCGCTTCGAGGAAAGCCTTCACGGGAAGCGGAGGGAAAAAGGCGAGCTCACGCAGGAGGATGTGAACGAGCTATGGATAAACGCAAATCAGCCGATGTTCGGAAAGTCGGTCAGGCTAACGGGCAATTATAAGGTCTGGTGGATGTACATACCGCACTTCATTCACTCGCCGTTTTACTGCTACGCATATTCATTCGGAGAGCTTTTAGTGCTCGCGCTCTACAAGATGTATCTGAGCGATGGCAACAAGTTCGTTCCGCGATACATCGAGCTATTGTCTTCCGGCGGGAACGAATCGCCCGACATTCTACTCGAACGCGTGGGCGTCGACATAAAAGACCCCGGATTCTGGCAGGGCGGGCTCGACCTTCTGAGGGATATGGTAGACCAGGCGATAGAGCTTTCAGGACAGGTGCTTAAATCCGGAAAGCGGAGGAAATAAAACCGGGAACGGTCAGTTGTTCTGCGAAAGCACGTAGTGAAGAACGTCGCTCAGCTTTTCCATCTCGTAAGGCTTGGGCAGGACGCCCTTAAACCCGTACTTCTCGTATTTCTCCAGTATCGGGTCGCTCGAATATCCGCTCGATACTATAGCCTTCACCTCGGGATCGAATACCAGGAGTTTTTCGATGGCCTCTTTTCCGCCCATGCCACCCGGCACCGTGAGGTCCATTATGACAGTATCGAACGGTCTTCCCTCCTGCATGGCGCTCTTGTAAGTCCTTAGCAGCTCGCTCCCGTCCCTCGCGAATTCGACCTCGTAACCTATGTGCGAGAGCATCTCCCCCGCGGCCTCTCTCACTTCAAGCTTGTCGTCCATTATCAGGACCCTGCCGCTGCCCCGCTTGATTACCGCGTTGATTCTGGATTCTATTGTCACCGCATTCCCCCTTGCCGGAAGATATATATAAAAATTGGTCCCGACGTGAAGCTCGGAATCGACCGCTATATATCCCCCGTGGTTCTTTACTATGGAGTACGAAGTCGCCAGGCCCAGACCGCTGCCTGCCTGTTTCGTCGTGAAGTAGGGATCGAATATCCGCGATATGTATTCTCTCGGTATTCCGATGCCCTGGTCCGCTATGGTCGTTTTCACATAATATCCTTCCGTAAGCGGTATCCCCTTCTCGTTTTTCGCATCCACGTTTTCGATAGTTATCGTTATCTTTCCGTCGTTCGTCATGGCCTGGGCCGCGTTGATAATCATGTTGCTTACGACCTGGCTCATCTGCCCCTCGTCCACTTCAACGGCCCATAATTTATCTTTTACGACGAACTGAAAATCCACGTTCGAGCCGCTCATCGTAAAGCCGACGGTATCCCGTATGACTTTTTCGAGGTTGGTCGCCGCCTTGCTGTCGAGCGACTTCCCCTTCGAGAACGTCAAAAGCTGGGAGGAAAGGTCCTTGGCCTTGTGACAGGCGCGCAGCGCTTCGAGGAGCCTCTGTTTCACCTTGTCGTCGGAAATATCGGGAAGCGAGCTAAGCGAGATATTCCCCATTATAGAGGTCAGGAGGTTATTGAAATCGTGCGCTACGCCGCCGGCCAGAACCCCGATCGATTCCAGCTTCTGAACCTTTAGCAGCTCCTCTTCGAGCTTCTTGAGCTCCGTGATATCCCTGAACACGAGTACGACGCCGATTATGATCCCGTCCCTGTCCCTGATGGGGGAGCTGCTGGCGGAAACGTACCTGCATCCCTCCCTTTGCTTCGTGACGAGGACTGTCCCGCTCTCTAACCCTACTATGTTGTTTGCCCTGATAGCCTTGCTGACGGGGTTCTCCTTCGGCTCGCCCGTCTCGACGTTCACTATAAAAAACACGTCTTCTATGAATTCCCCTATGGCTTCCGTGCGGAGCCATCCTGTCAGCCGCTCGGCGATGCCGTTTATGAGCACGACCCTGCCTTCGCTGTCGGTGGCTATGACGCCGTCGCCTATGGAGCTAAGCGTTACGGCGAGCCTTTCCTTTTCCTCGAACAGCTCCTGCTCCACTTTTTTCCTTTGGTTGAGGTCCTTCTGGCGCTCGAGCGCATATCTTATCGAGCGCGTAATCCGGCTCTTGTCCGACTCGTCCTTGATGAGATAATCCTGCGCCCCGAGCTGAACGGCCTTAACGGCGTTCTCTTCGTCGCTGACGGCGGTGAGCACGATGACCGGTATACCGGGAAAATGGCTGTGGATTTTTTTAAAGGTATCGAGGCCGCCTGAATCGGGCAGAAGCAGGTCGAGCAGTATCAGGTGGGCGGCTCTTTGTTCGAGCATCTCCAAACCCTCGACGAGCGTGCCCGCTGTCCTGATATTGAACTTTATATGTTCCGAATTCTCGAGGTTTCTAACGACGAGTTTGGCGTAACTCTCGTTGTCCTCTATAAGTAAAAGATCTACGGCAAACGCAGCCATGTATGCATATCCTCTTATGTCTCACGTATTAAATATCCCCTACCGTTGACAATCAGATATGATTGCAAGAACCATACCAACTGGATTTCCCGTTCTCTAACCCTTTTAAAACAACAACTATTTCAGACTTTTGCGCAATCTTTGCACATAACCCGCTTACAAATTCCGTAACTACTATAGCATAGAGTGACAAACTTTTGTCCGCAAAAAAAATCATCAACTACAAGCTCTGAAAACTGTTTATGAAATTTGAGGAAGACAGAGAGAGAAAGAGAGAGAAAGATAGAAAAAGAGAACGAATATGAAAATGAAATAAAGCTTGTCTATTCAAACCGGCTAACTGTATTTGCTCATATCTATAACGTTTCCTTTCGGTGTCTTTTGATATTTTTTATTCTTCTCGGCGTACATCAGCTCGTCGGCTTTAAGCAGCAGCCTGTCTATCGAGCCGCTCGTGCCCGGGTTGTGATTGGCGATGCCGAGGCTCATCGAGAGCTTGTAAGGCCGCATGCCTTTCGCGTTGTGCGCATCCACATTTTCGTAGAGGCGCTTCTTTATCGATTCGGCCCCCTTTCCGTCGGCGTCCGAAGTAAGCGCGACGAACTCATCCCCGCTCACCCTGGCCGTCACGTCTGAATTCCGGAACGTCTGCTTTATGACGGTGGCCGTGTCTATCAGCGCCTGGTCGCCGATATTATGCCCGAAGGCGTCGTTTATCTGCTTGAGGCCGTCGAGGTCTATCAGGATCAGGAGAGACTGCTCCTTTCTCCGCTCCGCCGCCTTTATGTGATGATCGGCGAACGTCAGGAACCCTCTCCGGTTATAAAGACCTGTGAGGTCGTCGGTTATGGAGAGGCTCCGGAGGCGCTCCTCCATCTTTTTCCTCTCGGTAACGTCGCGCGAATTGACGACGACGCCGAGGCCCCCCAGCTCGGGCGGGCAGAGCTTGCCTATGGACTCTATCGTAAGCCAGTAGCCGTCCTTGTGCCTCACCCTGAACTCCGCGGAATACAGGCGGTCGGTATTCTGGAGACCTTCTGTAAAGATATCGAAGACGCGAGGGAAATCCTCGGGATGGACGAAGTCGAAAACCCGCCTTCCGAGAAGCTCCTCGTCTTCGTATCCCAGGATACGGCGGTGCGACGGGCTCACGTACTTCATCGAACCGTCGACGTCGAGTATCGTGATAAGGTCGAGCACGTTTTCGATCATGAGCTTGAAACGCTCTTCGGTGTTTTTAAGAGCGTCGTCGGCCTTCTTCCTTTCGATCGCGTATCTTATCGAACGGACGAGGAGCCTTGCATCCACCTGCCCCTTCATCAGATAATCCTGCGCCCCCATCTGAACAGCCCTGAGAGCGAGGTTCTCGTCGTCGGTGCCCGTGAGCACTATAATCGGAACTTCAGTGGTTTCTTTTATCGCCTGAAGCGTATCTATATTGCCGCTGTCGGGGAGGTCGAGGTCCAAAAGGATGAGGTCTATCTCGCCCTTTTGGGCCCTGCCGAATCCGCCCGCGAAGGTGTCGTGATGCTCGACGTCCATGGCGTCCGGGGACTTTTTTGTAAGTATCCGTTTTATAAGCTGGGCGTAATCCAGATTATCTTCTATGAGCAATATTCTGATGGTTTCGTCGGCCATTTCGGTAAATATTACTGCAATACGATGACTTTTTCTACAAGTTTATAGCGCCTGAACTACAACGATACAGTCTCATACAAGGGATAAGAATTCGACCTCCTGAACTCCTTGTCCCTGTACATTGAAACGTCCGCCCTCGACATTAAAGCGTCTATCGAGCAGGGCGCCGACGGATCGTATGAAACGACCCCGGCGCTCACGGAAAGCATGTAGGGATTCTGCCTGCTGAAGTTGTATATGTCGAGTTTTTTCCGGAGCTCCCCGAGCGCCGCCTTGAACCTCGCCTCGGGCGAGCCGGGGGCGAAAACCGTGAATTCATCCCCTCCAATCCTGGCGATAATGGCCCCTTCTCCGAAAATCTTCCTCAGCTTTTCGGAAAATATCCTGAGCGCCTTGTCGCCCTCCACGTGTCCGTACCTGTCGTTAATTTCCTTGAGGCCGTCTATGTCGAGGAAGGAAAGCATACACTTGCTCCCGGCTTTCTCGGCCATTTTAAGCTCTTTTGCGACCTGCTGTATGAACCCGCGCCTGTTCGAGAGCCCGGTAAGATCGTCGGTCGTGGAAAGGTTTCTCAGCTGGACGTGCATCCTGTGTCTTTCGATGGCGTAGAGAATCGATTTCAGGAGATGGTCCCTGGTTATGTCTTTCTTGATGAGATAGTCCTGCGCTCCCATTTGCACGGCCCTCACCGCCTCGGATTCGTTCAGCGATTCCGAGAGCACGATAAAAGGCGTTTCCGGAGCGAGTGCCGAAAGCTCTCCGAAGGTTTCAAGACCGGATGAATCGGGGAGGTCGAGGTCGAGAATGATAACGTCGGCCGGAGTCTTCGATAGAATTTTCACTGCGCCGGAAAGCGAGCACGCCCTCGAAATATTGAAAGAAAGACGTCCTGCCCTCGGGAGAAGGCGCTCTATTGCATCCCCCTCGGGTGATCCCGCTTCTATAAGGAGTATATTTGTCTTCCCAGCCTTCATACCAACCTTACCATTCCGGTCACCACGCCTCGTTACCTGTCATGCCGTACTTACTCGTCATCCCGCCACTCGCCATCCCGCTACTCGTCATCCGGCTACTTGTCATCCGGCTACTTATCATCCCACAGTCCGGCACGAACAACTTTCAACCAGCCGGGATAGATATATTGCGAATTTACATACAATTATCATGCCGTTAAAAGACAATTCTCATATTTGGCGTTTAATCCATTGTATTCATTGTATATTTTCTCAATTAGATTTACCCGGGGGGATACCGCGCGCGGAGAAGCCCAACAAAAAATGTCAGGAAAAGGCATGCGCCAGGAGCAAATTATGACCTGAATCGTCTCAGGATAGTCGAAACCGAGGTTAAAAATCCGCCTTATTTTATTGAGCAATTCGCCTGCAGGGGAGCGGGCGGCGCGGCAAAAACGGGATAGTGCAATTACATCCCGCATGATATAATCTTCGGGCTAATGCCTTCCATAAAAGAAACGCGGCACCAGATGGTTCAGTTCGTATCCCCCGAGCACGCCAACACACACGGCACGCTCCACGGCGGGAGGCTCATGGACTGGATAATGCTCGCCGGGAGCATCAACGCCTCACGTATGGCGAGGGGTATCACAGTCCTCGGCGCGACGGACAGCATAGATTTCGTAAATTCCGTCAAGGTTGGCGAAATAGTAACCCTCGACACCACGATCGAATATATAGGCACGAGCTCGCTCGAAGTTGCCGTGGCCGTACATTCCGAGAATCCCGAAACGGGCGTAAGGAGATTTACGACCTTCGCTCACCTCGCGTTCGTATCCGTCGACAAGGAAGGCCGCCCGCGAAAGATCAGCGAGCGTATAACCCCCGACGGCGAGGAAGAAAAGGCGGTTTACGACGCGGCCAGGAAAAGAAAACAGCAGCGCATCCCGAAATTCGAGCGGCGCGACGAGCAGGCGCGTAACGTCATAGACGAAACCGAGATAGTTCGGCTCAGGCTCGAAACGACGAAGGTCGTCCTACCGGAAGATACATTTTACGGGAGCTTCATGTCTGTCGGAAAGCTCATGATGGACATAGACGAGACAGCCGCGATACTCGCTATGAGATTCGTAAAGGGCGTCCTCGTCACAGGCTCCGTCGACGAGCTGTTTTTTTACACTCC
>JAGVLR010000113.1 GCA_020054175.1 Candidatus Dadabacteria bacterium | reverse complement strand
TGGAGGAATATTTTCGTCCCGCTCTATCTCCTCGTTCCCTGGAGCCTGCGGAAGAAAATTATTCTCTATACCTCCTATCCGGGGAAGCGTCCGCACTGGAAGAAATACAATTAATTTTTCCGGAAGGAGCAATGGAAGCGGATGAGCGGCGCGCAGTCCTGTGTGCCGCAACGCTTAACTATGCTCTTCCGTGCAAGCTATGAGCGAAAGAAAAGATCGAATTATTTTTAAAGCCGAGACATCGGGATACAGAGTAAAGGAAATATTGAAGCCAGAGGAAAAAGCCGTGGTGGAGAACGTTTTCCAGCATGCGGTTTATCTGAACGGCGGAGTCGATACGCTGGTGAAACTGATTACCGACAAAGACTACGTCGGCCCCGCTTCCATAGCGGTCTTTAACGAGGGGCATACCGATTTCAAATCAGCGGGTATACGCGAGGGGACGGAAATTGCTGTCACTCCAGACTTGCTTCGAGCCGTCGGGGGCGGCTTTTCCGTGGATCTCTCCGAGGCCGAAACCTGGAACGCCCCGCCGGCCCCTTTGGAGCGGTGCGGCCTCGAAGAAATGAACCTCAACATGAGGGTGCTGAGGGATGTGATTTATACTCACCCTTCGCGCGAAGGGCTCGTGCCGCTGCTAGAAAGCGTCGAGCTCCTCGGCCCGATGCAGGTATTTTTAAGGGCGCAAACGCCGCCGTCCATTTCAGAAAGAGCGCGCCCCTACATAGAAAGGCTCATGTGGGCGCTCTTCTCCGGCGATCTTAAACCTGCAGCCGAGAACGCGGGTCAGATACTTGGGCTCGGACCGGGGCTTACCCCCTCTTGCGACGATTTTCTCGCGGGGCTCATATTCAGTCTCAAGAGTGGAATAAATCTATTATTCAACGAAAACGATGCCGCTCTTCCCGGATTCATAGACAAGTTTTCCGGCGAAATAGTAAAAAGCGCGAAGAGTAAAACCACTATATACAGCGTGAGCTATTTGACCGAAGCCGCGCGCGGCGAGGCGCCGGCCCCGGCGATCAGTCTCCTTTACGCTATAGTCTCGAAAGGCCCAGACGATGTGGCTGCAGTTTCCCGTAAGCTCATTCAAATGGGCGAGACGTCGGGCTCGGACACTGCCGTCGGCATATATTACGGAATGAGATTTCTAATCTCACGGATAGAGCTAGAGGAGCTTAATGAAACCGCTTAGGATAGCGCTGCTGACGTATTCGACGAAGCCGCGTGGCGGCGTCACGCACACGATAAACCTGGCTGAAAGCCTCGCCGGGCTCGGCCACGACGTGAACGTGTACGCCCTCTCTTCCGGGAATGGATTTCCGTCGAAGGTCGGGGTGCCGCATACGCTGATCCAGTGCCCTGTGAAGGAATATACGAGCATCGACGACAAAATAAGGGATTACATCGATACGTATACTTCCTACCTCGCGGACCAGGATTTCGATTACGACATACTTCACGCCGAGGACTGCATTTCGGCAAACGCGCTCTTTAATCTCCGTGAAATGGGCATCATAGATTACTACGTAAGAACTGTTCATCACCTGGACGACTTCACGTCCGCGTGTCTTATAGAATGCCAGGATAAAAGCATTCGGAAACCGGATTATTTAATCTCTGTGAGCGAGCACTGGAAGCGGGAGCTTGAAACGAAATATTCCCTTAATTCAGAAGTCATAAACAACGGCGTCAATTACGGGCTTTACAGCACCGTTAGGGGCGGCGAAAAAAAGGAAGCGGCCAAAAAAGAATTCGGCGCCGACGGCGCGAGGGTGATGCTCAGCATAGGCGGCATCGAGCCCAGGAAGAACACGATAGCCGCACTCCGGGCGTACAACGCCGCACGGGCGTATCTCAAATCGCACGGCGAGAGGCTCGTTTGGCTGATCGGCGGCGGGGAAACCCTCTTCGATTACAGGTACTACAGGGAAGAATTCTTCTCGGAGCTCGCCCGACTCGGATTTGAAGAAGGCTCCGACGTTAAGGTGCTCGGCAACGTACCCTCTGAAAAAATGCCGCTCCTTTACGCCTCGGCCGACGTGTTCGCATTCCCGTCGGTGAAGGAAGGCTGGGGACTCGTGCTCCTCGAAGCGATGTCGGCGGGCGTGCCGGTGGTGTCATCGAACATACCACCCATGACGGAATTTCTCCGGAACGGTGAGAACTCGATACTCGTCGATCTCATGGACTACAAAGGACTCGCGCGCGGAATTCTGGAGATTCTTGAGAATCCGGGTCTCGCGGATCGCCTCAAGGCGGGCGGCGGCGAGACGGCGCGTTATTACAGCTGGGAGAGCGCGGCCGAAAAACATGCGGAGCTTTACGGCTCGATATTAAATGAAAGGAGCGGCGGAAAAGTAATCAATGCGGGGAACAATGCTTGAGGTAGAAGCGGTCTGGAAAACGAGGTACCAGGTCGACGTGACTGCGCGGCAGTTTGAAGTCCCCGTCGACGAGCCGCCGCAGTACAGCGGCGACGACACTGGCATGATGCCGACAGAGCTTTTTCTTTCGTCGATTGCATCGTGTTTCTGCATGGCGCTCGTTTACGCCGCGAAGAACAGGAAGATAAGCGTGGGCGACATGAAGGTCAGGGTTTTCGGCGATAAGGATTTAAAGAACTTCTCCTTCAGCCGGGTAATCGTGAGGGTGATAAGCACTCTCTCGGAAGACGAGCTCGATGTCATCATGCCGCTCGCAAAGAGGTACTGCTTCGTCAGCAATACGATCTCGAAATCCTGCCCTATGGAATACGAGACGGCGCGACCTGACGAATAAGCTGTTACAGAAATGAAACGGGAGAAATATTAAGTGCTGAAATTCATCATTAAAAAGAATTATTTTCAGGATGCTCTCAGGCTCATGCGCATATCGAAGAGCATGTCCGGAAGGGAAGGCGTCAAAAAAGCTGTGGCCGTCATGGCGACTGACAAGGCCAAGTTCGCTCTTAAAGACGCGGGCCTCGTTACGGATGAGATAAAAGCGGCCGCGGGCTCGGACCTGGTCATGGTCGTCGAGGCCGATTCCGAAGAAGCCGCTGACGCGACTCTCTCGGAAATGGAAAGGGCGGTTACGGCGTCTTCGTCGAACGCCGGGAAAGGGAGCGATATCATCGGCCAGGAGATACGGGTCATAAACATCGGCCTCGACATATTCAAGGAAGCCCTCGACGCCCAGGGCGTGAAGACCATTCAGGTCGATTGGGAAGTCCCCGCGAAGGGGGACGAGAAGGTCCTCGAAATCCTCAAGAAAATGTACTGATACGATAAAGGATAATTAATGAGCATACGAAATCCCGATAGATTAAGAGACATACTTTCCGATCCGAAGCGCCTTGCGAAGGCTTTCAGCAGGCATACGTACGGCATGCTCTCATGGGTCGACCTCTTCGGAGGAAAACTGAAGTCGATAAAAGGGCTCGACTCAAAGCTCGTTGCAACCCGTATAATCGCCGACAACGCCCGGCACGCAAAGCTCTTTTCCGACAGGGCCCGAGAGCTCGGCGAGACACCCGAAAGCTACGTGCCGCCCGCTATAGGGCAGAAGATATACGACATACTCGAATCCTACGACGACACCTTCGACGATATGGCTTACGCCTGGGGATCGCTGATTCACTTCTCGGCGCTGCTGGACGTATACGAAAGCGCGGCCGACCCGGAGAGCCAAAAAATAATAGAAAAGGTCCATAGGGATGTGAGAGAGCATCTCTCGTATCTCGAAAAATATTTCGCCGAAAACGCCAGAACGCCCGAGCTTAGAAAGCGGGCGGAAGACGTCAAGAAGGTAGCCGACGAAATCTACGCCGACAGGGAAGACGAGGAGATAAAATGGTATGTCTCGTAAAAGTATACCGTCCTTCGAGGAACTCGAAGAGCCCCTCGGATGGAGCGATCCGAAGAAATATTATTACCTCCTCGCGGGGCTGTTTCTGAGAACCGCCGGACGCCTTTCGGACGGCATAGACCTCGGCTTCCGGTACGGGTTCGATTCGGGAATGATAATGAATTACATATACGAAAACGTTCCGCACGGAAAATCATTCGTCGGAAGGGCGCTTGACGAGGCCTTCCTCGGGCAGACCACCTGCAAGGCCTTCCGCGCCGTAAAGCGGATACAGATCGAAGCGATATCCGCGTTCATAGACGAGAGGGAAGGGCGCGAAACATTCATCGTCGACCTCGCCTCGGGCAAGGCCGACTACATCTACGACGTCCTCAGGCACGCGGGTCCAAATGTGAAAGTGCTCCTCCGAGACATAAGTGAAAAGACGCTTGCCGAAAGCCGCGAGACAGCGCTCAGCCTCGGCCTTCGGGACAGGGTCGGCTTCGAAGTAGGCGACGCGCTGGACGTCGAGAGCCTCCGCCGCATCCCCTATCGCCCGAACCTCGCTATCGAGGCCGGACTCTACGGCATCATTCACGACGACGAGCTTGTGAGAAGGCATTTGTCCGACCTCCGCGAGATAGTCGGCCCGGAGGCGCTTCTCTTTAACGTGCAGACGTACAACGAGCAGATCGAGCTTATCGCGCGGGCGCTCGTGAACCAGGACGGCGAGCCATGTGTGTGGCACCTCCGCGACAAGGACCTCGTCATAGGCTGGGCGGAGGAGGCGGGTTTCAGAGACCCCGTCGTAAAGATGGACCCGTACGGCATCTACGCCGTGGTCCTTATGAGGAATTAGCTTCTCTTATAAAAGATGACAACGAAGAGGAATTCATGAAAAAGGAAAGGTTTGTGCTCGGATGGGCAGGCGGTGAAAATGAATCGCCGCTCGTCCGGAAGGTATTATCGGACAGGGTAAGGTCTGTTGTCGACAGCCACCACGGGATGTGGAATTACATGACCTTCCGCGACGCGATAGGCATACTCGGCCTTGACCCGGCGGAGGTATACAGGGAAGGGCGAATAGACCTCGACCCCGAAGAATGGGCCGACTTCGGCTGGATGACCTGCTACGCAGGCCCGCCCGAGAGCGCTGTCAAGGCGATGCGCGAGCATACAGTGGCGGCGAACATTAACCCGTACTCGCCCGACCTGATTACCCCTCTAAGAATCGCCTGCGCCGAAATGAAATTCGGCCGCGAGCGGAGCGCTGATTTCGAAGTCATAGGAACCGAGGGCAGCCAGGCGGCGATATCCTACATCCTCCAGACTGTAATCAATCCCGGGGACGAAGTGATAATCACCGACCCGGGTTACTTCCATTTCGAATCGTCGATACTCATGGCCGGCGGGAAGCCCGTGAGAATCCCGCTCGTAAAGGGGAACGGGTACAGACTCAATCCGTCGGAGGTCGAGGCGCACATCACGCCCCGGACGAAAGTCCTGATAGTGTGCGATCCGCTGAATCCTTTCGGCACCGTCCAGACTAAGGACGAGCTCGTGGCTCTCACCGAGATCGCGGCCAGCCGCGGAATAATCGTAATCAACGACATCACTCACGACACGCAGCAGATAGACCCCGAAGCCAGGCACTACCCCATGACGGCGCTCTATAAGGAAACGAACACTGACAACGTCCTCTGCACCTTCAGCCTCTCACACGGCTACGGGATGGCGGGCGTCAGGATAGGATTTCTCGCCGGGAACACCGAGCTCATGCGCGCGTGTCTAATAACCAAGACCTCCCTCACGCGCCTTAATACGAATCTCGTCGCCCAGTACGGCGCCCTCGCCGCGCTCGAAGACCGCGCGTACGTGAAAAGGTCGCAGGATATAATCAGGCGCAATTTCGCGCTCGTGAAGGAAATAGTCGCCGGTACGGACGGCGTATCGATTCCCGTCGAGCCCCAGTACGGCTTCTCGATGGTGATAGACGTCTCGGGTACCGGAGTGACGGCCCAGGAGCTTACGGTATCGCTCTTCAAGCGAAGAGTCGCGGTTTATCCCGGTGACGGGCTCGGGGACGTCGGCGCGGAAAGGTTCGTCAGGCTCAATATCTCGAGGCCGGACCTCCGCGCGTTCAATAAGCTCCGGGAAGCACTCCCCGAGGCAATTGCCGAAGCCAGGAGCGGTGCCTACAAAGAGGCGCTGATAGATTTCTTCTCGCGGAGAAAAACCGCCCGGGCGAAGGCAATACTTGAACGGATAAAGGGCGGAGCATGAAACTGAAAGCCGGTATTCTCGACCTCGTTGGCAACACGCCGCTCGTACGGCTGAACAGCGTCACGAAGGGTCTGGAAAGCGAAATTTACGCCAAGCTCGAATTCTATAATCCGAGCGGGAGCGTCAAGGACAGGGTCGCGAAATATATAGTGGAAGATGCCGAACGGAGCGGCACGTTAAAACCGGGTGATACCATCGTCGAGGCCACGTCCGGCAATATGGGCGTCGCGCTCGCCCTCGTCGGAGCGGTCAAGGGCTACAAATGCGTGTTCACGCTCCCCGATTCCATAAGCACAGAAAAAATTCAGGCTCTCAAACTCTACGGCGCAGAGGTTGTGCTCACGCCGAGGGGCCTCCCGCCGTCCGACGAGAGAAGCTGTTACAAGGTCGCCCATAAAATCGCGCGCGAACGCGGCGCGTTTTACGTGAACCAGTACTTCAACGAGCTCAACCCCGAAGCCCACTACAAGACGACGGGGCCCGAGATATGGCGCGACACAGGCGGCGACGTGGACGCCGTACTCTGCGGTATGGGAACGGGCGGCACCATTACCGGCATCGGAAGGTATCTAAAGGAAATGAAACCGGACATTAAGATAATCGGCGTCGAGCCGGTCGGGTCCGTCTTTCAGAGTTATAACCGCGAAGGCGTTCTGGGAGAGGCTTCGGCCTTCGACATCGAGGGCATCGGGAAGAATTTCATACCGAGCGTAGTCGACTTCGGATGCATCGACGACGTTATCCAGGTGAGCGAGGAGGATGCGCGAAAGATGGTGCTCGAGCTTGTAAGACGCGAGGGGATTCTCATCGGCGAATCGAGCGCCGCCGTCGTAGCGGCTGCGCTTGTCTACGCCGCACAGGTGAATGGCCGGGAGCGCATCGCGGCCGTCCTTCCCGACACCGGGCTCAAGTACCTTTCCAGGTATGCGGCTGCGCTATGACTCCGGTATCCTGTTAAGCGACATGATGAAATCCCTCGGATACGATGCGAACGACCTCGCCGAAAAGTACGGCTCTCCGCTCTTCGTCGCCTCGGCCGAAACCATTACTGGCAATCTCGAAACCCTGAGGCGGGAATTCTTGTCCCGCTATCCGAAGGTCACTGTTTCATATTCTTATAAAGTAAACTCCATTCCCGGAATTCTCGAAGTGATACACAGGGACGGCACGTGGGCCGAAGTCGCATCCGGCTTCGAATACGCGCTCGCCCGGAAGCTCGGCGTCCCCGGAGACTCCATCGTATTCAACGGCCCGTATAAAACGAGGCAAGAGCTGGAAACGGCGCTCGCCGAGGGGGCGCTCGTTAATGTCGATAACCGCGACGAGCTCGAAATCCTCAAACTCATGGCGGCCGGCAGCGGAAAGGAAATTACGATCGGAATCAGGATAAGCACCGACGTCGGCATAAACCAGCTCCCCGACAGGTTCGGCTTCAACCTCG
>JAGVLR010000055.1 GCA_020054175.1 Candidatus Dadabacteria bacterium | reverse complement strand
GTCACCGCGTAGAACCACACCGAGTGCCTGTGTATGAAGGGCTCGACGGGGAAGACGTATTTTTTCTCCTCCATGAATATCCACGCCAGGAAAACGAGGAAGAGGTACATCCCGCCGCCAAGAAGCAGATAGTGCTTCGAGTGCGCGAGCGATTCCTCTATAGCGCGGGGGTCTCCCGAAAAAGCCAGCGTCAGGAGCTGCATGAAAGAGAGGTCGGGGTTGGCTATCCAGAGGATGAGGAACGGAAGAATGCCCCGGAGGACGAAGACGGCAATAAGCATGCCCCAGAGGAGGAAGAACCGCCTGAACCGGTCGGTCATCGTCCTCAAAACATGCGCGTTGACGACAGCATTATCGACGCTCGAGATTATCTCGAACACAGTGAGGCCGATAATGATTATTACTGCTTCCAGCATATGCGTAGGGCTTGCTACTATTGTCCACTACGCGCGCGCGATTGCAAGAGGGGATTCACCGGGCAGAAGAATCCCCAGGTACGCCGATCATCCGCAGGAACTGCTCCCGCCCCGTCGCTACGGCGTTATCGCCACCTTTATCACGCCGTCGCCCTGCGACGAGAATAGCTCATACGCCTCGTCTATCTCGTCGAGCGGGAAGCGGTGAGTGATAAGCTGGCGGAGGTTCACCCGCTCGTTCCTGACTAGCTCGATGAGCCGCCTCATACGCTCCTTCCCGCCGGGGCAGAGCGTCGAGACAATCCTCTTATCGGCAAGGCCGAACCCGAAGTCCTTGTTCGGGAGCCCGATGCTGGCCATGTCGCCCGGATACACCCCGAGGCTCGAGATAGTGCCGCCGACGCGCGTCGATTTAACGGCATTCTCGAACGTCGCCTGCAGGCCCAGGGCCTCTATGGCCACGTCGACGCCCCTCCCGTTCGTTATGCCGAGTATCTCTTTCACAGGGTCCGATTTCCTGAAGTCTATCACCATGTCGGCGCCCATCTTCTTCGCCATCTTCATGCGCGAGGGGATGGTATCGACTCCTATTATGAGTGCCGCCCCCTTGAGCTTCGCCCCCGCGACCGCGCCGAGCCCTATCGGCCCCTGTCCGAACACGACGACCGTATCGCCGACCTTTATCTCCGCGCTCTCCGCCCCCGAAAGCCCTGTCGAAAATATGTCAGTCGTGAGGAGGACGTCCTCGTCGGAGAGCTCGTCCGGTATCGGCGCGAGGTTCGCCATGGCCGCCGGGATTTTCACATAATCCGCCTGGCAGCCGTCGATCGTGTTCCCGAGCTTCCACCCGCCGAGAAAACCCCCGCACTGCGACCAGTTCGCCGACAGGCAGTAATTGCAGACCCCGCAGGGCGTGATCGCGTTCACAGCCACCCGCTGGCCGACGGTATATCCGGTGACCCCGTCGCCAAGCTCGTGTATAATGCCTATGGGCTCGTGCCCTATTGTAAGCCCCTCTTTCACCGGGAATTCGCCCCTGATTATGTGAATGTCGGTACCGCAGATGGTGGTGAGGGTTACCTTAATCACAGCCTCGCCCGGGCCCGCCTTCGGAATCGGTTTTTCCACGAGGCCGGACTTGTTCACATCCTTGAAAACGTTGGCTCTCATCATAACCGGCTACCTCCTGCTTATAATTCTAACACCTGCCAGTGCAAAACCCATGCCCGAACGTAACATGCCTCCGTCTTTTCATTAAGCGCCCCGGGAGCGCCTGGCCCGGAGAGAAATCCCGTCAGATTCTGCGGCACTGTACAGTATTCAGGGAGAGGAGAGTAGTAAAAGGGCGCGTCGAACGTAGGATTACAAGGGAATTACAAAAACAACGACACAGGGGAATTTTCGGCTATACTATTAAGTGCAACGAGGAAACGGTCCGGGGGAGGAAAAGACTCTCCATACCTCTTTTGATTCAAATCCTCCTTTAACGAGAAACAAGATTTGGAATCATCTCCCCCGGGCTCTTTTATTGAATCCCATTATACACCAATCCCTTTTAAAAATTCAAGGATAAAAGTCCGCCTGACTGGCCGGCGGCAGAAGTTGGCATATTCAAGTTTTAATGGAATAAAGGGGAAGCCGGATGGCCTCCCCTCTGAAAATTTCTATCTTGACGTAAAATTTTTCTGATTGGTTTTGCTGCGAACCGCCTCAACCCTGCCCGCCGTTGCCGTTGCTGTCCGGCTTCACGATAACGAGCGTGTACTTGTCGAGGTCGATATACTTCCGCGCGGCTTCGACGACGTCTTCCTTCGTCACGGCATATATCTCTTCGGGATACTTCTTATACTCGTCCCATCCGAGGCCGTAAAGCTCGTCGAACGTTATCTTCGCCGCCTGCGACGAATTCTGCTGGAGCCCTATCTCGAAGCTCCCGACGAGGTAATTCTGCGCGCGCTTCAACTCGTCGTCCGTGATGCCCTTTTCGAGCACCAGCCCGAGCTGCTCCTTAATCGCGCTCACAGCCTCTTCTTCCTTCTGCGGCGCGGTGCCGATGTAAACCCCGAAGAACCCGGGCTCCAGTCCCGGCGTGTAGAATGACGTCACAGTATAGGCGAGGCTCTTCTT
>JAGVLR010000163.1 GCA_020054175.1 Candidatus Dadabacteria bacterium | reverse complement strand
ATCCTACTTGGACTCGCTCTTTACCTTGAGCGGGGCGGTGGCGGAAAAGAATTCAAGCCAGCCGAGGAACTTCGGGTCCTTTCCTTCGACTATGTCGAAGAATCTCGACTGGAGCCTCTTCGTTATCGGCCCGGGCTTTCCTTTTCCTATGGTGCGCTTGTCCACTTCCCTGATAGGAGTGATTTCGGCGGCCGTACCTGTGAAAAAGGCCTCGTCGGCGATGTAGAGCTCGTCGCGCGTGAAACGCTCCGCCTCGACCTCTATGCCTTCGTCCTGAGCGATTTTAATAACTGAATCCCTGGTTATGCCCTCTAATATAGATGTGAGGGGAGGGGTTTTGAGCTTGCCATTTCTGACTATGAATATATTCTCGCCCGAGCCTTCGGCGACGTAGCCCTCGCTGTCGAGGAGAATGGCTTCGTCGGAGCCGTATGACGTTGCTTCGACCTTGGCAAGGACGGAGTTTACGTAGTTGCCGCTTATCTTGGCCTTGGTCATGAACGAGTTAACGCCCATCCTCGTATAGGACGAAACCTTGGCGCTTATGCCCTTCGAGAGCGCGCCTTCGCCGAGGTATGTCCCCCATGGATATGCCGCTATCGCGAGGTGTATGGGGTTATCTCCCGGATGTAGGCCGACCTTTCCGCCTCCGATGTAGGCTATGGGGCGTATATAGGCCTCTTCCAGGTAGTTGATGTTGAGGAGCTCGATTATGGCGTTGTGAGTTTCTTCTTTTGTGAAAGGTATCTCGATACGCGCTATGTGAGCCGAGGCGAAGAGACGGTCCACATGCTCCTGGAGCCTGAACACGGCCGAACGCTCGTCGCTGCACCTGTACGCACGAATCCCCTCGAAGGCCGCGAGGCCGTAGTGGAGTGTGTGTGTAAGTAGGTGTACTTGCGCGTCCTCCCACGCGACGAACTCACCATCAAACCATATTCGATAAGGCTTACTGGTCATGCCTAATGCTCCTGTCACACCTGCCTGGTATTTGTATATTGTATAAAATATTCCTTTTTTTCAGGGAAATTGTCAAGTGTCTAATTTTCATTTTTCTTGACTGATTGCCGTTTCTTCGAATAATTATAGTACTTATGCCCGGTAAACAGGAAAGCGAAGCGACCGGCCAAGTTACTATAAAAAAATACAGTAACCGCAGGCTTTACGATTCGACCAACAAGCGTTATGTTACGCTCGACGACATCGCCGCGCTCATACGCGACGGGAACGAGGTGAAAGTCATAGATTCGCAAACCGGGGCCGACATTTCCAAGGTGATTCTCATACAGGTCGTGCTCGAGAGCGAAAAGAACAAGGAAGACATCCTTCCGGTTTCTTTCCTCCACATGCTTATAAAGTACGGCAATAAGGTCGCCAAGGATTTCTTCGAAAATTATTTTCTGATGATGTTCCAGCCTTACTTCTCTGTCCAGGAAAATTTCAAGAAGAACATGAAGCTCTGGCAGGAGATGGGCTGGTTTCCTCCCGGGGTTTCCCCGCAAGATATGGAAAATTTCACACCGGGCGATTTCAAACCGGGGATGCCTTTCGCGGATTCCGACGGCCGCGCCGCTGCCGAACGCAAGGCCGGGGCTGCTGCTAATCCGGAGAAGCCGAACGACGTCGAGCTGCTGATGGAAAAAATCAAGGAGCTCGAAAAGAAGGTCAAATCCCTGGACGAAAAGTAGTCCATTCCTTCCACGCCCTGTCAGTATTTTCCCGCATTGTTAATACCAAATTTTGCGGCTAGTCGATCTCCACGCGCGATGCGTCGACAGTGCTGCTCGATACCAGGTCTCCCTGTATCTCGACGTTCCTTCCTACCAATATATCCTCGCAGTCCACTTCGTCACCGTCGATTATAAGATCGGTCGAGTTCGATATCTGGATTACGGCCACTTTGGTGCCCTGGTCGTTCCTGGCCTCGGCCTGCATCGAGCCAGTGCTCCCGGTGCAGTTGTTCTGCGTTACCTCGGCTTCGAACGTGACTTCAGGATTAATGTTTTCGAGCTTGACCACGCCGTTTTCGAGTGTAATGTCGCCGAGCTCGACTATCGCCGTGGGGAATATCTCGACGCCGAACGATCCGAGGAGCGTTCCCGCTTCACTCGTGAATTCGAGGAGCGCCGTTCCGGCTATGGGGCCGTCGATCGAAAAAAATCCTCCGTCGTCCGTGACGCCCGTTTCGAGGTCGACGCCGTCTACGGAGACATCTACTATTATGCCTTCGAGAGGCTCGTCGGGAATAACGTCTATTACGGAGCCCTGTATGGTTTCAATCTCTCTGCCACCGCCTCCGCCACCGCCGCCGCCGTTATCGTCTCCGCCGGTGCCGAAGTCTATGTCGCAGCCGCCTACGGTGAATAACGCAATCGCGAGGATGGTAAGGATCCCTTTGGGTAGAATTCTTCCACAGCCTTTAAGCATTAATCCTCCTTTATTTCCGGCCGGTAATTCCTTAAATTCCTTAATTTTATATTATACCCTTACGTTCGGGAATTTCATAAGCCGGGAAATAGCGGCCATCCGCATATCATGGTACGATAGCATAGCTTCCAGGAAGGTGCGTTCATGAATTCATCCCCGAGAGTGCTCTTCATCAACCATTCTATCCGTGACGGCGGGCCGGGAAAGAGCCTCTACTACATACTCAGGTTCATCGACAGGGCGAAGATAACGCCATTTGTGCTCATACCTAAGGACGATGTGTTCTCGGAAAGGCTTAAAGCCGACGGGCTCTACGAGAACGT
>JAGVLR010000090.1 GCA_020054175.1 Candidatus Dadabacteria bacterium | reverse complement strand
GGAAAAACAGCTTATAGCTGTTGCAGGAGCGCATATAACCGGCTGTCCTTACTGCATAAGGTCGAGGGTAAGGCTGTCCAAGAACCTCGGGGCGTCGGACCAGGAGATAATCGAGGCCATTTACGTAGCGATGAGGTTTGCCATGGGCGCGCCCTTCGCATTTTCGAGCATCGCTTTCGAGGCGCACGACACACTGGATAACGACATACCACTCACGGAAGGGCACTTCTTCAAGAAAGACATACAGAAAGAGGTAAACGATTTCCATACCTGCAGCGGCGAGAGGTCGGGGTCGTTCATGGAATTTACAAAGAAGGTCTTCGCGGAGGGCGCGCTGTCGAAGGATTTCAAGCGCGGCATTCTGGGTCTCGCCTGCGCGCACCTCACGAAATGCCCCTACTGCATCAGGGGCTGCGTGAAGGACGCCAGGAGCGCCGGAGTCTCTAAAGAGAAAATGGCCGAGGCTATCAACGTCGCCATGGTAATGGCGGCAGGATCGGCGTTCGCCCATACGAGCATAGCCATGGAGACACTCATGGCCATAAACGAAAAGGAAAAAGCGAGAGCGGCCGTTTGACGAAGGGGACCAATGCCCCAGATCTAGCTTGAGAATTTGAATATTACGCCCTTCCGGCCCTGGTTATAAGTTGCCGGAAGGGTTCAAAATAGCCCTGATAGCCTGATTATGGTAATTTATCCGTTTAATGGCCTCCTCTTTTAACCCCAACGACGATACTATTGCAGCGGTCGCCACCCCTCCCGGTGACGGCGGGATAGCCGTTATACGACTTAGCGGCCCGGAATCGGTGGATATTCTCCGTTCGATATTTAAACCCGGCAGCGCGGAAGAAAACCCGCACTTTTCACCACGCATGCTCTACCACGGGCATATTATAGACCCGGAAAGCGAGAGCAAGGTCGACGAGGTGCTGGCGGTATACATGAAATCCCCGGCGTCTTACACGGGAGAAGACGTCGTGGAGATCCACTCGCACGGCGGTCACGTTGTTCCCAAAAAGATTCTGGACCTTATATTCAGGCTCGGAGCGAGGCCGGCGAATCCTGGCGAATTCTCCCTGAGGGCGTTTCTTAACGGCAAGATGGATCTGGCGCAGGCCGAAGCCGTAGCCGACATAGTAAACGCGCAGACAGAAGACGCTTTAAAACAGGCGGAGCTCCAGCTTGAGGGAGCCCTCTCCAATAAGATACTGGAAATAAAGAATATTATTCTCGACATACTGGCCGAGGTCGAGGCCCGGGTGGATTTTCCCGAGGAAGATATAGACCCAATCGTAAAAAGTGCTCTCGTTTCGAGGACTCAGGATATACTGGCCGGGCTGGAGACGCTTTTAGGCACCTACAGAGAAGGCAGGATACTGAAATACGGGGTTAGCACCGCTATCATTGGAAAGCCGAACGTTGGGAAATCGAGCTTGTTGAACCGTCTCGTCATGAAAGAAAGAGCGATCGTAAGCCCCGTTCCGGGGACCACGAGGGATTTTATCGAGGAAAGCATCGACATAAGGGGAATTCCTCTCAGGCTGGTCGATACAGCCGGGATAAGAATTACGGGGGATGAAATAGAACGAACAGGGGTTGCATTGGCTAAAAAGAAGGCCGGGGAGGCGGAGCTTATAATAGCCGTAATCGACGGAAGCGCGCCTTTGGACGATGATGATTACGAGGTTTTAGAGGGACTTCAAGGAAAACAGGCGATTCTGGCCGTGAATAAGGCCGATGCAGGGTTCAGCATAAGCCAGGGCGGTCTATTGGAACACAGCCCAGCCGAGAGAATAGTCCACACATCGGCAAAAACTGGAATTGGGATCGAGAACCTGAAGGATGCGGTAAGCGCCCTGCTCCGTGGGAATTCGAGACGCGCTGAGGCGGGCGAGGTCGTTTTGACAGAGCTCAGGCATAAGCTGGCGATTGAAAAGGCGTCAGAGAGCCTTTCATCTTTTCTGAAGCTGCTCGACGCCGGAGAATCGCCCGAATTCCTCGCCCTTGACTTGAGGATGGCGCTTGATTCGCTCGGAGAGATAACAGGCGAAGTTACGACAGAGGACGTATTGGGCCGTATTTTCAGCAAATTTTGTGTCGGCAAATAAATCCGGACTGTTTCATGTTTCACGTGAAACAATGACAATTGTGGATAAATAATTTCACATTTGTTAAGACAATGTTAAACAATATTAATCTTTAATTGCAGTCACTTATAATACACCTTAAGCATTGGTTGAAATCTTCATCCACAATTCTTCCACTTTTTTCCACATCTATTTCACGGGTGGGATTACCAGCCGAGGCGCTGGAAAAGGGCCGACTGCAGGCTGCCGAGAAGAGCAGTGTTGGTATCGAGCCGGGTATCGCCTATGCTTAAAACAGGCAGAAGACCAATGAGGGCATTGGTCGTAAATGCGAGCTCGCATTCGTATAGTTTATCCAGGGGGTACTGCCCCTCGTGGACATCCAATCCGATACTTTCGGCAATCTCAAAGACTATTTCCCGCGTGGTTCCGGGGAGGATACCGCATTCAAGGGAGGGAGCATATAGCACACTTTCTCTGATCCAACAGATATTCGCCGCCGAACACTCGGCTACATGCCCTTTATCGTTCAAGAAAAGTGCTTCCTTAAAACCGGTGGCGATGGCTTCCCTTCGCGCGAGCACGTTTTCGAGATAATTCAGGGATTTCAGGCGCGTCAGGGGAGAAGTCGAGTTTTTCCTGATCGAGCTTAAGTGCAGAGTCAGGGGTCCTTCGGGGGCTTTATAATTCCTGACAACCGTTAAAACGGCGTTTTTCGACGGATGCTCGTAGAATAACGAGCTGCCGCCCGAAAGTAGGCATATTTTGATATAAGCGTCCGAGATCCCGGAAACCGTGACTGCGTTATTCACAAGGTCTTCGATATATACGAGCGAGGGCACAGGTATCCCGAGATATTCCGCTCCCCTCCGCATCCTGTCGTAGTGCCTATCGAACAATACGGGAAGTCCGGATTTATACCTGAACGTCTCGAAAAGCCCTTCGCCGTAAAATAGCGACCTTAGGGGCAGGACATCACTAACAGGCTTATCCTCGATAAATATATGCTCGGTCATTTTTATGCTCTATCACCCTTCGGAGAGCCCGAGGGCTTTCATCATCGCCTTTGCTTTCAATCTTGTTTCCAGAAACTCCGCCTCAGGGTCCGAATCCCACACAATCCCGCTGCCCGTCCAGAATGTCGTCCTTTCAGGTTCGACAACGGCCGTCCTTATTCCGACGCTGAGCGTAAAATCGCCGTCCGGGTAGAATATCCCGAGCGCGCCGCAGTAGGGGCCGCGATAGTGCGGCTCCAGCTCGTCGATTATTTCGAGCGCTCTTTTCTTCGGCGCTCCTGTTACGGAGCCGGGAGGAAACACACTCCTGATGATCTCTGAAACCCCCTGCCCTTCCCGAACTTCTCCTTCGACCTCGGACACGAGCTGGTGAAGGGTCGCGTACGTTTCCACGTCGAAGAGCCTGTTTACCCTCACAGAGCCCTTTTTACACACCCGGGACAGGTCGTTCCTCATAAGGTCGACGATCATGAGGTTTTCGGCCCTTTCCTTGTCGCTCCGAAGAAGCTCCGCTTTTTTAATCGTGTCCTCTTCCCTCGAATGCCCTCGGCCGCGCGTCCCCTTGATTGGGCAAGTCGTCAGAGCCCTCCCCCTCTTTCGGAGAAAGAGCTCCATCGAACCGCTGACAAGCTGAAAATCTCCGAAATCGATATACGCCCCAAAGGGCACATGTTGCACGTGAAACAATCGCCGGAGCAGTGCCGCCGCATCAACCTGGCCTTCGACCTCGAACCTGCGGGACAGGTTGGCCTGGTATATGTCACCAGATTCTATATATCGTTTGGCGCGCTCGACTATTTGCACATACTCCCTGCTGTCCATATTCGACGCGCAACGCCCGGGAGCCGCGCCGCACACCGGGGAGTCAGAAGGCAAGAATGCCCTTAAATCATCCGCGCCCTGCGATAACAAATCCTCCGGCTTGTAGAGGAGAAAGGCGAGATCAGTAAGCTTTCTACCGGTTTTTTCTCTCTTTCGCGAAAAACCGTCTTCCGTGAAGGCCCCATACTCGTAGCCTATATAGCCTGCGGCGATATATCCCTCGGTTAAATAACCCTCTAGAACTTGAAGTGGGTCACGCCCCAATATTAATCTTTGTTCATCGTTATTTATTATTACTAATCCATTTTCTGCCGTAAACCTGATTCGGGGCTGGCCGAAAACGATAGAGCCCCCTTCGCCCGGCGTGCCGAGCCATCCGTTTCCCGAATCGAGAAATGCCGCGGAGAACTGTGCCGGATTACCCATAGACAGCCTCGAATAAATCCACGCAGGTTTCATAGAATATAAATCCTAACCCTATACCCCGGATTTACAATACCGGTTTCAGCCCAGAGGCATTTAAGCAATGAAGCAAGCCGAAGATAAAACGGGATTATTCGAACGGCGATAAATTTAGTGGGGAAATGGGAGCGTTCCGGACCCTTCCGGAACACCCCCGGGATTATTATCTCTCAGGACTTTGTATCCTGCTCAACGGACTCGCGAAGGATCATAGAGATGTCCTTAATCTGCATCTTATCGTTTCCGGCGTGCTTGGCAGCGTCCTCGAACATCGTATCGCAGAAGTAGCATGCAACGGCCAGCGTGTCAGGGTTCTTAGCCTCGACTTCCTCGAAGCGGTTCCAGTTGACTCTCGGCGCCTCTTCCTCCATCCATATCTTGCCGCCGCCCGCGCCGCAGCAGAAGCTGCGCTCGCGCTTCCTGTCGAGCTCCACAAGGTTCACGCCCGGTATAGACTTCAGTATCTCCCTCGGGGCGTCGAATATACGATTGTAGCGGCCGAGGTAGCATGGATCGTGATACGCGATATCTTCCTTAACCTCTTTCGTCGGCCGGAGTCGCCCTTCCTGCACAAGATCGTTCAGGAGCTGAGTGTGGTTTATAACTTCGTAATTTCCGCCGAACTGCGGGTATTCATTCTTAATCGTGTTAAAACAGTGCGGGCAGTTGGCAATGACTTTCTTCACCTTCAGCTCGTTCATCGTCTCGATGTTCTGCGTCGCCAGCATCTGATAAAGCGCCTCTTCTCCGAGCCTTCTGGCCGGGTCTCCCGTGCAGCTCTCGAGCGGCCCCAGGACGGCGAAGCTCACACCAGCCTGCGTTAGGAGGCTCACGACGGACTGGGCTATCTTCTGGCCGCGCGGGTCGTAGCCGCCGTAGCATCCCATCCAATATATGTAGTCGAAGCCGCTCGCGTCCTCGTTTCCTTCCTCGCCGATAACGTTAACACCCTCGTACCCGGCGAGCCACGCGGCGCGGTCGCTGCCGCTGAATCCCCACGGGTTGCCCTGCGTCTGGAGCTTCTGGAGCGTCTTCACGGCGGAGCCGGTGAGCCTTCCTTCCAGCGTGAGGAAGCGCCTCATCTCCATGATCTTGCCCATCTGGTCGATGAACAGCGGGCACTGCTCCACGCACGCGTTACAGCTCGTGCAGGCCCAGAGCTCCTCTTCCGTAACCCATTTCGGCCCGGGAATCGTGTCGAGCGACTCAGCCACGGCGGAGGTGTTGCCGTTGGCATTAAGGAGAGCCTTGCCCTCGCTCGATGCGTAATGCCTTAATTTCACTACAATTTCTCTCGGGGATAAGGGCTTCTCCGTATGCCATGCGGGGCAGTTGTCGGTGCACCTCCCGCATTCGGTGCAGGTGTAGGCATCGAGTATGTCCTTCCATGTGAAGTCTCCGAGCTTGCCTGCGCCGAAGTGGTCGACGTCCTCCGGTGCGTTTTCGAAATCTATCGGGTTCAGCGCTCCCCTGGGCTTTATATTCTGGAAAAAGACGTTTGGAATAGCCGTGAAAACGTGGCTGTGCTTTGAGTATGGGAGATAGTTAAGGAATCCGAGGACTATGAGTAT
>JAGVLR010000110.1 GCA_020054175.1 Candidatus Dadabacteria bacterium | reverse complement strand
GGGGTTTCGGGCAGCATTAAAATCCAGGAGGACAGTAGACATGAGAACGGGAAGATTCATATTCACTTTTATTGCTCTTTTTATAGCCGCCGCGGCGATTGGCGTAGACGACTCGAAAGCCGCCCAGGTGATTTGCAGCCACAAGAAGACCGGGGTTTTGAAACTCCGTCCCGAGCAGTGTAAAGAAAACGAGATTCAGGTCGATCTCAGCAATATTGCGGAGTCCCCCGACCTTAGTCCGGCGAGGTGGAGCTGGCTCGGAGAAGACGGGGGAACCTACTGGTATGTCCCTCCCATCAACCTGCCGGCTGTGATATGGAACCCGTCGGACCCTATGAATTATTCATCGGTGAGTGACCAGACTGTATGGCACATCGAGAGTTATGCGGACGGCTACTTCTTCGGCACCGTCGTAGCGCAGTTGGGCGCAACTCCCCCGGCATGTCAGTATCTCATAGGTTCGGTTACCCCTGAAGGTGGCGTGTATATAGCCTTCAATCAACTCGCATCCTCGTCGGACGGCTCCGTTGTGATCACTGCAGGCTCGGGGAAAATGGCTTTCAAAGACGGGGAGTGGACGTTCCTGATGCAAATGTCGACGGGGAGTTCGATTCAGGTTGCGCATTGGGCATACATGCTCGAATGCACGCCCGACGAGGAATGCTGGGAGAACCTTCCCGGTGTGCAGAGAGGCATAGAGGAATTCCTGGCCAACTGCGAAGCCGAATAGAAAAGACGTGCTCCCGAAAATTCAATGTGAGCCCGCCCGCGAGTTCAGGCGGGTTGTTCCGAGGGCCATGTGTCACCCGTTAACATGGCCGAGTCGGCTGTTTATTATCTTCTTAACAACCCTAACGGAATGACTTATACTAAAGTCCGGCCTGTTCCGGCAACGCAGGATCCCATTTACCGGAAGCCGGCGCGACGCACAGTTATATTACGGCCTTAGAGCGTCATGAAATCTGAAAAGAAAAAGCCATCCCGAACGAAGAGCGCCCGGCTAATTGAGTCGGACGGCTACCTTTCCGCCGTTCTCGACACGGTAGGGGAGGGGATTATTACCGTCGATTCATCCGGCAGCGTAGTGATGGTGAACAGGGAGTTCGAAAACATTTGGGGGTACGTGCGGAACGAAGTCATAGGACAGAAGCTGACGGCGCTGATGCCGGAGAAGTACAGGGCGGCTCACGCCGCCGGTCTCGAGCGATACATCGAGACGAGGACACCTACCGTCCTCGGAAAGAGGATCGAGCTCGAAGGGCTCAAGAAGGACGGCACCGTCTTTCCGCTCGAAATATATATCTCGGAAACCGGCGTCGGCGGGGAGCTCTTTTTCACCGCCGCCGTGAGGGACATCACCGATTTCAAAAAAGCTGCCGAGGGGCTTCGCGACGAAACGATTTTAAGGAAGAGAAACGAGGTGCTTCTCCGGCTCTCACAGAGTGACGCTCTGGAGCAGGGCGAGCTCGACCGAATGCTCCTCGAAATCACAGAAGCCGATTCTTCGACGCTCGGGGTGGACAGGGTCAACGTCTGGGTTTACAACGACGACCGTACGAAGATACACTGCATCGAACACTTCGAGCTGAGAGACGGCTCGCACTCGGACGGGTACGAGCTCTCGGCTTCGGATTATCCCGTTTACTTCAAGACGCTCGAAAACGAGCGCATAATAGCGGCGCACGACGCGGCCCACGACCCGAGGACCGCCGAATTCGCCGATCCTTACATGAAAACGCACGGCATAACGTCCATGCTCGACGCGCCGATAAGGCTGAAGGGACGGATGATAGGGCTCATCTGCCACGAGCACGTTGGGCCGGCAAGGGTGTGGACGCCCGAAGACCAGAATTTCGCCGGTTCCATAGCGGACCTTATCTCCCTCACTCTCGAGGCGAGGGAGCGGAAGCGGGCGGAGCAGCTTCTCAGGGAGAACGAGCACAAGTTCAGAACGCTCGTCGAAAATACATACGACTATATTTACGAGGCCAGTCTCGACGGGAAATTCATATATCTCAGCTCGAAGCACAAGGATGTTCTTGGATACGAGCCGAGGGAATTTATAGGAAGAAGCGTCTTCGACCTTGTTCATCCGGAAGACGCCCCTGCGGTAATGGCGGAATTTCAGAAAATTATAGAAACGTCCGTCTCCGGGAGCGCGGTTTACAGGTACAGGCACAGGGACTGAGCATGGCTCTGGTTCGAGGCTACGGGAAGGCCTTACGTCACGATCGACGGCAAAACCAGAATACTGATCTTCAGCAGGGAGATAACCGAGAGGAAAAAGGCGGAGGAGGCACTAAAGCAGACCCTCGACCATCTCTCGAAGAAGAGCAGGTACGAAACGATAGTCAGCGCCGTCACCAGAAGCGTGCATCAGTCGACCGATCTCGAAACGGTGCTCGACAACGCCGTTCAGGCGATCATCGGAAACATAGAGAAGGCGGACAATGTCGCCATATACTTCGTCGAAGGCGAGGAGGCGGTGCTGAAGGCAAACAGGGGATACGTCGACTGGTACCTGAAGAGGGTAGGGAGAATAGCCTATCCCAGGGGATACGCGTGGAAGGTCATAATGGACGAGGAGCCGAGGTACTGTGCCGATGTCGACAGCGACGACGTAATTGGCCCTGCCGGTAGAGAGCTCGGGATAAAAAGCTACCTCTCTCTCCCGATCAGATACGCCGGGAAGATAATCGGCACCATTAACATTAATTCGTTCCAGAAGGATTCGTTCGACGAAGAGGAGCTCAAGCTCCTCGAAATAGTGGGCGACCAGATATCGG
>JAGVLR010000259.1 GCA_020054175.1 Candidatus Dadabacteria bacterium | reverse complement strand
TCCGGACTCGTGAAGAAAGTCCGCGAACCTGAGCGCCTCGGGGCCCAGGTCCCCGATGCCGAAAGGGGAGGGGAGTGAGGATACGTGAAGGAGGATGCCGCTTTTTCTTTCTCTCATGGTGCGTCGCGGGAGCGGAATATAAGGGGAATTATTATCCGGGTTTAGTGGACGGTTTCAAAAGCGCGAACGATCTTCCTTCCATCGCGTAGTGCTTTCCGGCGCCGACCGTCTTTCCACCGGGTTTATCGTTTTTCGTGTCGAATATCACCTGCCATCCCGGGGAGAGCCGTCCGTTTGGTATCGTGAAGACGACGCCTGCCGGCTCGGCGTTAAGGAGAAGCATGAGCGTGTTGTTCCGGATATGTTTTTTCGCCTTTCCGGTTTTTCCGACGTTGTTCTCGACCTTCACGATGCTTAGCGAGCGGAGGCGCGGGTTATTCCAGTCGTTCTCCGTCATCTCACTTCCGTCGGGGAGGAACCATGTGAGGTCTTTATGGCCGAACATGGCGTGCGGGGCGCCTGTGAAAAAGAGCCCGCGTCTCAAAACCGGGTAGTCCTTCCTAAGGGCGGCGAGGAACCTCGTGAATTCGAGGAGCTTTTTGCCGCGGGGGCCGGGATTCCAGCTCATCCACGATATGTCGTTGTCCTGGCAGTAGGCGTTGTTGTTTCCCCTCTGTGTTCTTCCCGCCTCGTCGCCCATGAGCAGCATCGGCACACCCTGGGATAAAAAGAGCGTAGCGAGGAAGTTCCTTTTCTGTTTTTCGCGGCCCTTGATTATGGCGGGGTTATCCGTCGGCCCCTCGACGCCGAAGTTAAGGCTGTAGTTGGCGCCCGGGCCGTCGGCGTTTTTTTCGAGATTGGCTTCGTTGTGTTTGTGCTCGTACGCAGCTAAGTCGTTAAGTGTAAAACCATCATGAGAAGCGACGTAGTTTATGCTCGCGTAGGAGCCCTTTTCCCTCATGCCGTAGAGGTCGCTCGACCCGCTTATCCTGTAGGCCATATCAGGCGTTACGCCTTCGTCGCTCCGCCAGAAGCGCCTGACAGTGTTCCGATACCTGTCGTTCCATTCGGACCAGGGGTCGGGGAAGTTCCCGGTCTGGTAGCCGCCCGGGCCGAGGTCCCACGGCTCCGCAATTAGCTTCACGCGGGAGAGGACGGGGTCGCCGGCTATTTCTTTAAAGAGCGGGTGCGACCTGTCGTAATCGGGGCTGTTCCTGAAGAGGGCCGGGGCGAGATCGAGCCTGAAACCGTCTACGCGCATCTCTTCGGCCCAGTATTTAAGGCTGTCGAAGATGAGCTTCCTGACGGCCGGGTGCGAGGAATTAATCGTGTTGCCTGTGCCGCTGTAATTTAGGTATTCATCGTTTTTCCCGGGTACGAGGCGGTAGTACGTTTTATTGTCGAGGCCCCTAAGAGAAAGGGTGGGGCCCCCGCTCCCGCCCTCGGGCGTGTGGTTGTAAACGACGTCGAGTATTACCTCGATGCCTTCCTTGTGAAACGCCTTCACCATTTCCTTGAATTCGTTTACCTGCGCGCCCGGGGACTTGCTCCGGGAGTACCGTATGTCGGGCGCGAAGAAGCCCAGCGTGTTATAGCCCCAGTAATTCACGAGGCCGTTTTCGAGGAGCCTGCTCTCGGATACGCTGTGATGAACCGGCATGAGCTCTATCGCGGTTACGCCGAGCGAGCTGAGATGCGATATGACGGCCGGCGAAGCGAGGCCGGCGTACGTACCCCTGAGCTCTTCGGGCACGTCCGGATGAAGCATCGTGAGGCCCCTTACGTGGGCCTCGTAGATTACGGTTTCCGACCACGGCACCCTGGGATGAGAGTCGCCGCCCCAGTCGAACGAGCCGTCCACGACGACGGATTTCGGCATCCAGGCCGCGCTGTCCCTCGAGTCCTCCACGAGCTTGTGCACGCGGCGGAAGAGCTTGTGGTCGCAGTGTATGCTGTCGAGCATCACGGCCCCGGATACGGCCCTGGCGTAGGGGTCGACGAGGAGCTTCCGGGGATTGAATCTCTGGCCGGAGGGAGGGTCGTAAAGCCCGTATGCCCTGTAGCCGTAGAGCTGGCCGGGCGAAAGGCCGTGTACATAGACATGGTGAACGTTGTCGGTCCTGGATTCGAGCTTTATCCTGCGCGTTTCGGGTTCGGGAACGCCGGGGGCATAAAGGCAGAGCTCGATGTATTCCGCGTTCTCGGAGAATACCGCGAAATTGACGCCGTGCCCGTCCCACCTCGCCCCGAGCGGTCGGGGAGAACCGCGAGATGTTTTCAGCTTTACCGGGGACGAGTTATTTCTCTTCAAACTTTCCGCCTGCCGCTTCTCCTGCTCGGAATAAGTGTGAATTATACTCCTAACCTTCGTGTTTGAAAAAGAGGACGCCAAGCGGCGGGAGGTTTATTTCGAGGCTTCCCCGTGAGTCCGAAGGACCGGCCCAGACGCCGCCGCTGTTACCGACGCCGCTTCCGCCGTAAAAGTGAGAATCGCTGTTCAGCTTCTCGGCCCACCTGCCCGCTCGGGGGACGCTGAGCCTGTAGCCATTTCGCGGGAGGGGCGTGAAATTGCAGACGACGAGAATCATCTCGCCCTTCGTGCTTTTTCTGACGAAGCTGATGACGCTCTGATTGTAATCCCGAAAGTCGACCCATTCGAACCAGTGGTGCGAGAAGTCGAGCTCGTAAAGCGCGGGCTCCTCTCTATAGAGCCTGTTGAGGTCCGACACCCACGACTTGAGGCCGCTGTGAAGCGGGAAGCCGAGGAGGTGCCATTCGACGCTGGAATCGTGGTTCCATTCCGCCCACTGGCCTATTTCGCCCCCCATGAAGAGGAGCTTCTTTCCGGGATGTCCGAACATGTATCCGAAGAGCGCTCTCAGGTTCGCGAACTTCTGCCATAAGTCGCCGGGCATTCTCCGTATGAGGGAGCCCTTGGCGTGGACTACTTCGTCGTGCGAAAGCGGGAGGACGAAATTTTCCGAAAAGGCGTAGAGAATGCTGAATGTGAGAGTGTTCTGGAGATGTTTTCTGTATACGGGGTCCTTCGAGAAATATTCGAGCGTGTCGTTCATCCAGCCCATGTTCCACTTCATTCCGAAGCCGAGCCCGCCGACGTAGGTAGGGCGCGACACCATAGGCCAGGCCGTCGATTCCTCGGCGATCGTCTGGACGTCCTTGTGCTCGGAGTAAACGGAGAGGTTAAGGTTCTTGATGAATTCTATTGCCGGGAGATTTTCGTTGCCGCCGTATTCGTTGGGCACCCATTCGCCCTTTTTCCTGCTGTAGTCCAAGTAAAGCATCGAGGCTACGCCGTCCACTCTCAGGCCGTCGGCATGGTACATATCGAGCCAGAGCATTGCGCTCGAATTGAGGAAGGCCTTTACTTCGTTCCGTCCGTAGTTGAATATGCAGGATTTCCAGTCGGGGTGAAATCCCTTCCGGGGATCCGAATGCTCGTAGAGGTGCGTCCCGTCGAAGAATGCGAGCCCGTGCTGGTCGTTCGGAAAGTGAGACGGGACCCAGTCGAGTATGACGCCTATGCCGCTCTGGTGGAGAGTGTCGACGAGATACATGAAATCCTCCGGCGCACCGTATCTTCCGGTGGGGGCGAAGTATCCTGTCACCTGGTACCCCCACGAGCCGTAGAACGGGTGTTCCATAACGGGGAGAAGCTCGACGTGCGTGAAGCCTGTCGATTTTACGTAATCAGCGAGCCTCGGTGCGAGCTCCCTGTAGGTGAGGGACCTTCCTCTTTCTTCCGGGACTCTCATCCACGAGCCGAGGTGCACTTCGTAAATCGAGAGCGGCGAGGAGAGCGAGTTAGGATCGCGCCTCGTCTTCATCCACTCCGCGTCACCCCATTCATACTCCGGCTCCCATACTATCGAGGCCGTTTTGGGCGGGCTCTCGTTCCTGAAGGCATAGGGATCGGCCTTGTCCACCTTGTATCCCTTCACCCTGGAGGAGATGTGATATTTGTAAACTTCGCCCCTGCCTATGCCCGGAACGAATCCCTCCCATATCCCGGATTCGTCCCATCTTGGTTTGAGCGGATGCGAGCCCCTGTTCCAGCCGTTCCAGTTTCCTACGACGGAGACGTATTCGGCGTTAGGGGCCCATACCGCGAAGCTTACGCCGTCTTTGCCGCCTTGCGACGCCGCATGCGAGCCCAGCTTTTCGTACATTTTGCGGTGCGCGCCCTGCTTAAAAAGGTAGACGTCGAAATCGCTTATAAAGCCCGCGTCCGCGTTAGTTTTTCGTTTATCCGACATGGCCTTCCGGTATCTGCGGTTTGTTGGTATTTCAAATTTTTATTATACACTGTTAGCGTTTGCGCGGAACAAAAAATCCTGTGTTCGCGTCCGCAAATAACCGTATAGTTATCTGTAAAAAAGGGCGGCCGGTATAAGGACACGGCCCGGGAGCACCGAGGGATTGAAGAGGAACAATGAGCGAGCGTAGCCCCTACCTTAAGGATTCGGCCGATTCCTCGGCCTTCAGAACCAGAATTCTCTTTCATCTTAAATACTCGATCGGAAAGAAGCTGTCGCAGGCTTCAGGCGACGACCTTTTCCGTGCCGTTTCGCTCGCTGTGAGGGAGCTTATCATAGACGGGATGTTCGACACCTCGGAAAAATATGACAAGAGCGACCCCAAGCGCGCCTACATACTCTCGCTCGAATATCTGACGGGACGCGCCCTTTCGAATAACCTGATAAACCTCGGCGCTTACGGGATGTGCGCCGACGCGCTCAAATCCCTCGGGATCGATCTCTCGGATATAGCCGAAACAGAGGTTGACCCCGCCCTCGGGAACGGCGGCCTCGGGAGGCTCGTCGCGTGCTTTCTCGATTCGATAGCGACTCTCAGGCTCCCGGGATTCGGGTACGGGATAAATTACGATTACGGAATATTCAGGCAGACGATAGTAAACGGCAGCCAGGTGGAGCAGCCCGACCACTGGCTCGGCGAGGAATCGCCGTGGCTGATCGAAAGGGCCGACGACCTCTGCGTCGTGCCCATATACGGGCGCGTCAAAATCGAAAAGGACACTAGCGGCAACTACAGGCCGTTCTGGCGGGACTGGAAGTTCCTCTACGGCGTGCCGTACGACATGCCTGTCGTCGGCTACGGTACGGGGACGGTGAATTATCTCAGGCTCTATTCGGCGAGGTCTTCGAACGAGTTCGACATGAAGATTTTCAACAGCGGGGACTACATGAAGGCCGTCGAGCAGAAGATGACGTCCGAAACCATATCCAAAGTTCTCTATCCCTCGGACACTGTCGAGCAGGGAAAAGAGCTGAGAGTCATACAGGAATACTTTCTCGCCGCGTGCGCCGTCCGGGATATCGTGAGGCGGTTCTCCGAGGGCCGTTCCGGATTCGGGAGCTTCCCGGCCAAGGTCGCGATACAGCTTAACGACACCCACCCGGCCCTCGCTATCGCCGAGCTGATGAGGATACTCGTCGACGAGAACGGCATACCGTGGAACTCGGCATGGCAGATAACGGAATCGACGTTCGGCTTCACTAACCATACGCTCCTTCCGGAGGCGATGGAGAAGTGGCCGGTGTCGCTCCTCGAACGGGTGATTCCGAGACACCTCGAAATCATATACGGGATAAACGACAGGTTCCTCCGGAAGATTAAATCGAGGTGGCCCGATTCGGTGGACCGCATGAGAAGGATGTCGCTCGTCGAAGAGGGGCACGCGAAACAGATCCGCATGGCGCACCTGTCGATAGTCGGCAGCCATTCCGTTAACGGCGTCGCCGCGCTCCATTCGGAGCTTATAAAAACCGATCTCGTTCCGGATTTCTACGAGCTTTGGCCCGAGAAATTCAACAACAAGACAAACGGCATTACGCAGAGAAGGTGGCTCCTCATATGTAACCCGGGGCTGTCTGAGCTTATCGACGGCACGGTAGGGGATGAATGGGTGACCGACCTTTACAAGCTGAAGGCGCTGGAGCCCTACGCCGACGACGCGGGGTTCCGGGCGGACTTCATGGATGTGAAGAGGAGAAACAAGGAGGCGCTCTCGGGACTGATTCAAAAAATGACCAAGATAGCAGTCGACCCCGAAAGCCTGTTCGACGTCCAGATAAAGAGGATTCACGAGTATAAGCGCCAGCTCCTCAACATAATGCACATCATTCATCAATATTTCAGCATAGTCGAGGACGGGAAGGATCTGCCCGTCCCGAGAACTTACATCTTCGCGGGGAAGGCCGCCCCCGGATACTGGGCTGCGAAGCAGATCATAAAGCTGATAAACGGCGTCGCCTCGGTCATAAACGCCGATCCGAAGGTGAAAGGGCAGATAAAGGTCGTATTCATGCCGGATTATAGAGTCACACTCGCGGAGAAAATCATCCCGGTGGCCGACCTCAGCGAGCAGATATCGACGGCGGGGAAGGAGGCGTCCGGGACGGGGAACATGAAGCTCGCCCTGAACGGCGCGCTGACTATCGGCACGATGGACGGGGCCAACATAGAGATAAGGGAGGAAGTCGGCGAGGATAATATCTTCATCTTCGGCCTCCGTGCAGAAGAGATAAAGGAGTTGAAGCACTCGCACAGCTACAACCCGAGCCAGATCTGCGCCGCGAACCCGAATTTGAAAAGGGTTATGGATTCTTTCGAGTCGGACGTCTTCTGCAGGGACGAGCCCGGGCTTTTCAAATGGATATACGAGTATCTCGTTTTAAACGGGGACGTATATTTCAACGTCGCGGACTTCGAGCCCTACAGGGAAACGCAGGCGCTCGCCGGGGCCGAATATAAAAAGCCGGGGGAATGGGCGCGGAAGGCGATACTCAACGTCGCGCGCATGGGGAAGTTCTCGAGCGACAGGACTATTTCGGAATACGCCGGCGATATATGGAACGTCGGACCGCAGGACGGATGAGACGTTGGGCGGCGCGGTCCACTTTACCAAATTCACGCATGAGACTAAATTCACACACGGGGAAATTTTATAATGGGCATTAACAGCAGGGAAAGACTGAAAGAAATACTGATTCAGAAATCCATACTCAGAGGAAAGTTCAAGCTCTCATCGGGGAAGGAAAGCGATTATTACATAGACGCGCGGCTTACGACGCTCGACCCGGAAGGGGTGAGCCTCGTCGCCGAAATATTCCTCGAAGAGATACTGAAGGACCCGGGCATAAACGCCGTCGGCGGGCCGACGATGGGGGCCGATCCGATAGTGGGCGCTCTCATAGCGGAAAGCCACAGGACGGGGCGGCCGCTTAACGGGTTCCTGGTGAGGAAGCGGGAGAAGGAGCACGGGACGGGGAAGATTGTCGAAGGGGGACTCAAAGCCGGAGACGTTACGGCCGTCGTGGAAGACGTCGTAACAACAGGCGGGAGCGTTTTGACGGCGATAGACGCCGTTAAATCTATAGGGGCCGAGGTGAGAAAAACCCTCGTCATAGTAGACCGCGAAGAGGGCGGGGACCAGGCGTTCCATGAGATGGGAATAGAGCTTTACTCGATATTCAAAATCTCGGAGCTTCTGTGAGCGCGGGAGGCTAGTCGCCTTCTATCATCTGCTCGTTTCCGCCTATGCCGTACTCTTCGAGCTTTCTTCTTAATGTCAGTCTGTTTATGCCGAGAACTCTCGCAGCCTTGGAGCGGTTCCATCCGCTCGCCTGAAGGGCTTCTTCCAGAAGAATGATTTCGGCTTCCCTGACTATCCTTCCGTAAACGTCCTCGCTGTCGCTGGAGACGAGGAGGTTCTTTACCGAGCTTCGGAGCGCGTCCTGATATGAAACTTCTCCGGAGACGGCTTCGAGAGACGGGGCGCGCGAGCCGAGGTCGAGGTCGTAGGACGTTAAATAAGGCGTCTTTGTGAACGCGATCGCCTTCCGGATTACGTTTTCGAGCTCCCTTACGTTGCCGGGCCAGTCGTAATCGACGAGCGTCTTCCGGAACCTGGAGCTTGCGCCCTTTATCTCCTTTCCTATCTGGCTGCTGTGACGCCTCGTGAAGCATTCGAAGAGAAGGGGGATGTCCTGCCTCCTCTCCCTGAGCGCCGGGAGATGTATGCGGACGACGTTGATGCGGAAGTAGAGGTCTTCTCTGAACTTCCCTTCCTTGACCATCTTGTCGAGGTTCTTGTTCGTCGCCGAGATTATCCGCACGTCGACGGAGATTTCCCTGTTGGAGCCGAGCCTGTGGAACGTTCCGCTCTGAAGGACGCGCAGGACTTTCGCCTGGAGGGCGAGCGGCATGTCGCCGAGCTCGTCGAGGAATATGGTGCCTCCGTCGGCTTCCTCGAATTTTCCGACGCGCGCCGAGCTTGCGCCTGTGAACGCGCCCTTTTCGTATCCGAATAGCTCGGCTTCGAGGAGCGTCTCGGGTATCGCCGCGCAGTTAAGTATGACGAACGGCTTTTCCCACCTGGTGCTGACCTTCCATACGGACTCGGCGACGAGCTCCTTGCCCGTCCCGCTCTCGCCCGTGATCAGCACGGGGACGTCCACCCTTCCGACCTGGCCTATGAGCTTGCACACTTCCTGGAGCATGGGAGAGTCGCCCACTATCGCGCAGGTTACGCTCGTCGATCCCTCGACGTTTCCGTGAAAATTCGTCAGGTTCTCTTCGAGCTCCGTCCGTATGCCGAGCGCGCGCTTTATAGATTCTTCGAGCCCCGAATTCGCGAATGGCCTGAATATGCAGTCGAAAGCGCCGAACGTCATGGACTCGATCAAATATCGGGTGCCGCGCTGCCGCGTGACGACTATGACGAAATGACTGTCCTTGAGCGCCGAGAGATTGCCTATGCCCGAGGTGTCGGCGTCGAGTATGACGACTTCAGCTTCTTTGTCTTTAATGTCTTCGGCCTTGGAAAAAACTTTTATCTCGGCGAAATCGATTACTTGCCTGATTTCCTCCGGCAGGCCCTGGTCTTCTGTGAGGATTCCTATTCTTCCTGTCATGTTATGGGTGCTGTTCCTGGAGTATTAATTAATTGTAGCAAAAATATACAGGCTGATTATGTTGTAAACAAGGCATCGAGGCGTGATTGTTTGTATTTGTCTGTAATTGCTCGATATTATATTGGCATCGAAATTGCGAAATCACTCTATAACCACCCTGTTCAAAGAGTGGCATGCACAGATTCGTGCAGAATGATTTTTTGGACCAGGCCCGGACAAGTTCGGCGCGGCGATGTACGCAGTGTCGATTCGTCCGGCGATGTGTGAAAAAAGCCCGGGCGCGCGGTGAAAAAAGCGGCATGAGATTTATTATAGTGATGAATCGCGCGCCGCAGTGCTTTCATCTCATCCAGGGTATGGTGGAGGCTGGGCCGTTCGCCCGGAAAAAGAGCCGCCGACCCCCGGGCCTGTTTCTGGTATAATACGGTTTATAGGCCAAGGGGAATTCGGGAGTAGTCACCGGCCAATATGGAAGCAGTTAGGGGATGTTGCCGCGGGAGCGGCAGCGATGGCGCCGACTCTTGTGAGCAGCGAATCCGGCGACCCCGATTTTTAATATATAATGAGATTATCGACTGTGTTTCCAGGGAGGTAAGCGGCAATGGGTATTTCGACCACTGCCAGTAAAAACCAGCGGATAGACGCCAACCCCAAGAGGGATTTCGTCCTCGACGAGGTGGCGGCTCTCAACGCGGAGTTCGAAGGCAGGGACGCGAGAGAGGTGCTCAAGTGGGCCGTGGACAACCTCCATTCGCGAGTTGCCCTCGCGACGAGCTTCCAGGCGCAGGGCATGGTGCTTATCGACATGATAATGGATATAAGCCGGGACGCGAGGATATTCACTCTCGACACGGGGCGGCTCAACCAGGAAACGTACGATGTTATGGACGAGGTTCGGAAGAGGTACGGCGTTAACGTGGAAGTTCTCTTCCCCGACGCGCACGATGTGGAAGAGATGGTGAGGGAGAAGGGCGCTAACCTCTTTTATCACGGCAAGGCCAACAGGATACACTGCTGCGACATAAGGAAGGTTAGGCCGCTAAGGAAATATTTACTGGGGCTCGATGCATGGATAACCTCGATAAGGCGCGACCAGACGGAGAGCAGGGCGCAGGCGGAGAGGTTCGAGATCGACGCCCAGCACGGGGGAATACTCAAGATAAATCCGCTGGTCGACTGGACTAACGACGAGGTCTGGTCTTACATACGCAAGAACAGGGTTCCTTACAACAAGCTTCACGACATGGGGTATCCCAGCATAGGGTGCGCCCCCTGCACGCGCGCCATACAGCCCGGCGAGGACGAAAGGGCCGGGAGATGGTGGTGGGAGAGCGGCACCGATAAGGAATGCGGCCTTCACTTCAACCACGAGAAAAATTCCTGAATCATTCCTGAATCCGGTGCTGGCAGGAATCCGCCCGGCCAAAATCCGATATAACTGTTAAATATAAATCCGGGCCTTCGGAATATGTAAAGGACTGGTTATATCTACTGAATTTTCCTTTCCCTGGGATCTTTCTCGTTTACGAAAGGGATAGGCGAGGCGTGGTGAATCACCATGAGCCAGCCGGAATCCGTCTTCTCGAATAAATTGGTCGAGACGGATACGTTCATCGTGACAGGGTCGCGCCTGACATACGTCAGCTCCTGTATGCACGTGACGCAGGCGTCGTCACCTACAATGTCTACCGTGACATTATGGAGCCTGATACGGAGCCTGTCCTCGGGGTCGAAAATATTCTCCCAGCTCTGCATGATTGCTTCCCATCCCCGGAGCATCATCCAGCCCGGGTGCATGCAGCCCGCCCTCTCGTCCCTGACGAATACGGTTTTCATGAGGGCGAGGTCTCTTTTGCCGAGGGCTTCGTAGAACCTCTTGTTGGCCTCGAGTATTTTGTCCTTTTCAGAAGTTTCAGCCATTTCAGTAAACCTATTTATACCTGAATTCGGCCGGGATTTCCTGTCCGGTGAAGGGTGAATAAAGCACAGCCGCTGCGTCTTCGGCGAGACCTACTTGCCGAATAACGCAAGGTAGGCGAGAACCGGTCTCGGTGACCTGCCTATCTGCGCCTGAGAGAACTTCCTGTCCGGCGCGACGAATTCCACCTCGAAGCCTCTTTTCAGAAGCTCGACGACTAAAGAAGCGAGGCGGCTTATCTGGTGCTCCAGCCTCCTTTCGTCCGTTTCCGGATTGAACTCGATCACCGCGCCGGGGGATTCGTTGTCCTCCATCTCCTTCACCATGAGCCTTCCGGTTCTTGCGGTCGTCTTCCAGTGAATGAGCCTCGGGTTGTCTCCCTCGCTGAATTCCTTTAAAGACCTGAGGTCGTCGCCGAAGCCGGATTTTTCCAATTCCCTTTCGCCGTACTGCTCCCTGTATCCCTCCGTGCCGGGGTCTACGTTTTCGATCCTCGGGTAGACGAGTATCTTCTCGTCGCCGAGGTCGGCGTTAATCCATTTTTTAAAAAAGCCGAACGGGAAGCGCGTAGAAACCCTGGCGGGGGGAGGGAGGTTGTATCCCCTGCCTGTGAACAGGTGATTTATCGTGACAGTGCGCGCTCCGCCCTGGGATATGTGCGGAACGTAGGCGCTCTTGTCGTCTATCTCGACTGTGAGCGAGTAAGACGGGAAGAGCCGCTTTTTATTTGTCAGCGTTATCCTGAGAGGGGCCGGGGTCATGGCGAAAACATCACCGGTGTGTTTCAGCGACACCTCTATCCGGGAGAGGTTAATCATGGACAGGATTCCTGACGCTACGACGAAGCTCATCATTATGCCGAACGTCAAATAGAGAAGATTGTTGCCGGTGTTGATCGCAGCGAAACCGACGAAGAGGCTTATGGCGAGAAACGCCACTCCTTCCCTGGTCGGGCTTGTCCGGGCCCAGTTGTCCTTACCGAGGCTGAATATCTTCATGTGAAACTGCGGGCGGGCTAGTCGTTATATTCCGGACCCGCCGGGAATAAGTATATATCCCCGGCGGGCGGCGTGAGTTTTTCTATTCTGTTTGGAAGATCTTGTTGACCGAGTTTACGATGTCGCCCTTCACCCTCGATATGTCGTTGTAGATGGCGAGGAACATGATGAAGATGAGAAGCGTGAGTCCTATCCTCTGGCTGATTTCGAGCGATCTCTGGCTGAGGGGCTTTCTCTTGATGGATTCGATTGCGAGGTAAAGAACGTGACCGCCGTCGAGCATCGGTATGGGAAAGAGGTTTATCACCGCGAGGTTGATGCTGATGAAGCAGGTGAACTGAAGGAGCTGTGCTATG
>JAGVLR010000195.1 GCA_020054175.1 Candidatus Dadabacteria bacterium | reverse complement strand
CGCCCGAGAAGATTAAAGCTCTGGAAGACGAATCCTATTTTTCTGTTCCTGATTTCGGCCAGCTCGTCGCGCGAGAGCGTCGAAACCTCCTGGCCGTCGAGGAAGTACCGGCCCGCGGTCGGCTTGTCGAGGCAGCCTATTATGTTCATGAACGTGCTCTTTCCGGAGCCCGAAGCGCCCATTATGGAGACGAATTCGCCCTCGGCTATGTCTATCGACACGCCCCTGAGGGCCTTTACCTCGATGTCTCCGAGGTAGTAGGTTTTGCGGATGTCGCGAGTGACTATAACTTTACCGTTCCCGCTCATCCTCAGAATCTCCTGGGCTGGGGGAGGAGGGAAGAGCCGGTGTCGGATTTCCCTTTCGCGAGGGCCTCGACGATGACCTTTTGTCCTTCTTTTACGTCGCCCTCGAGTATCTCCGTGTAAACGCCGTCGCTCGCTCCCGGCTTTACGGGAACGGCTCCTATCCGGCCGCCGTCGAGCTCAATCCATATGTAAGACGAGCCGGTGAGCTTGTCGGGCCTCTCTCTCATTGGCGCGTTGGAAGGCGGTATGAATCTCAGCGCGGCTGTCGGCACGCGGAGTACGTCCTTCCTGTCGGATACTACAATTTTCACTTCGGCTGACATGCCGGGCTTTAATTTCATGGAATCGTTCTTCGTCATGACGACGACGTTGTACGTGACGACGTTGTTGGTTACGACGGGTTCGTTTCTCACCTGCGTGACGGTGCCGCTGAACGTGTCGTTCGGATAGGCGTCCACCCTGAAATTGGCTCTCTGTCCGGCGGAGACTTTTCCTATGTCGGCCTCGCTGACCCTTGTATCTATCTTCATCTCGCCGAGGTCGCTCGATATGACGAAGAGGGGCTTCCCGTCGGCCGTCACCGATTCCCCGGGGTCGACGTTTCTCGAAAGGACGATGCCGTCCATCGGGGCCTTTATGACCGAGCTTTCCATATTGGTTTTCGCCACTTCCAGCGCGACCTTCGTCTGCTCGTATGCGGCGAGGGCGGACGTGTACTTCGACTCGGAATCGTCGAATTCCTCTTTCGGTATGAGCCGCTTTGCGTAGAGCTCCTTGTTGCTCTTATACAGCGAGCTCGCCATGTTGAACTCGGCCTGCGTTTTTTTCGTATCCGCCTCGGCCTTCCTGAGCTCTGTTTTAAGGAGCGAAGGGTCTATCTCGGCGAGCGGGTCGCCCACTGATACCTCGTCGTTAAAATCGACGTTGACGGCCGAAACCGTGCCCGCGACCCGGGAAGAAACGTCTATCCTCAAAAGGGGGTTCACGGTGCCGTTCGAGGCTATGAGGGAGACTATGTCGCCCTTGTCGGCCTCCTCGGTCCTGTAAGTAATTTTCGAGTCGCTTCCCCCGAAAAACCTGGGGACGATAAACGCGCCTGCGGCGAGTATGATGACGAGAACGATTATGGTTTTTTTATTGATCAATGTCACCGCCTCCGCCTACGGCCCTTTCGAGCCTCGCGGCGGTAATCCTGTAGTTGTATATGGCCTGCTTGTAGGCGGCGTTCGCGGTGGAATAGATAGATTCGGCCTCGGCGAGCTCGACTTCAGACGCCCTTTCGAGCCTGTACCTCTCGCGGGCGAGGGCAAGCGTCTCTTCGGAGGATTTCCTCGTTTCTTCAGTGACGGCTATGTTCTGTTCGGCGAGCCGGAGGTCTCTGTGGAGCTTCCGTATCTCGGACTCCACCTCCGTCTTCTTCGTTTCGAGCTCCGCCTGGGAGCGCCTGAGCTGGGCCCGCGCGTTCTGTATCCCGGCGTTCTTCTTGAAGCCGTCGAATATGTTGAGTTCGAGGCCGACGCCCGCGATGAACCCCGGCGTCTCGGCCCCCTCGCCCTTGAACCTGTAGGCGGTCCTTCCGAACAGTGTAGGGAAGTATTCTTTCTGTGCGGCCGAAAGGTCGGCGTTCATGGCGGCCTCTTTGGCCTTGAGGCTTTTAAGCTCCGGCCTGTTGTCGAGAGCCGTATCTATGGATTTTTCTATATTCATGTCTATTTTGTCGTATGACTCCTCGTCCGCGAGTATGTAGTTAAACGCTCCGTCTATTCCCATGGCGTTTAAGAGGCTCGCTTTTGCGGCTTCGAGCTCGTTTTCCGCGGTATTGAGCTCAAGCCGGGCGTTGCCGAGGTCGACCTCGGCCTTGGTGACATCGGCCTTGCCCGCCCGCCCCGCCTCGTAGAACGCCTCCTTAAGCTCGAGCCGCCTTCTGAATTCCTCGACCTTCCTCTCCCTAGCGGCGGAGGCGTGCTGCCATGATAACACATTATAGAAACTAACTGTCGTGTCGAGTATGAGCTCTTCCTTTGCCGTCTCGCCGTCGAACCTGGTCCCGCTGAGCTGGGCCTTGCTCGACTTTACGCGGTTGGACGTCCTCCCGAAGTCCCATATCATCTGGTCGAGGAAAAACCCCGATTCCCTGCCTATGAAGGGGAATATGAGCCGTGTGTATATCTCGGGATACCAGGCGGACTGGGCGGCCCTTACCTGCGACTGCGAAATTTCTATCGCAGCGTCGGCGACTGTCATGCCGGGGTTCTCTCCGAGCGCGGTCGCTATGGCTTCGTCCAGGGTCAGAACCCTCGCTTCCTCTGCGCCCGAAGGGGCCGCGAGACACGTTACTAAGCACAACACCATAAGCCACGATCTTAAGCCGTCTAGTCTCATTTCGCCTTGGATTATCCAATAATATGACCCTAAAACAAAGCCGTTGCAACACCTTCCGCCCTCCCGTACAATACCGTAATGGCATTCGGCGTTTACGTTCACATACCTTACTGCGTCACGAAGTGCCCGTACTGCGACTTCAATTCCCACGGCACGGGGGGACGGTTCCCTGAGCGGGACTATACCGACGCCATCCTGGGAGAGCTGGCGCTATACGGCGACGTGCTCGGGAGGGGAAGGCTGACGTCCATATTCTTCGGGGGCGGAACGCCGTCGCTATTCGACCCTGGCTCTATAGAAAGGGTCATCTCAGCAATATTCGAAAGAACCGGCTCGTCGGGGGAAGGGGTCGAAGTTTCGCTTGAAGTCAATCCGAAGACGGCCGACCTCGAAAAGCTAAAGGGCCTAAAGCGCGCAGGTGTGAACAGAATAAGCGTCGGAGTCCAATCCTTCACGAGGCGAAAGCTCGACTTTCTCGGGAGGATAAACGATCCCGAGGATTCCGGAAGGATACTGGAAGAAGTGCCCGCCGCAGGGTTTACGAACTACAGCTTCGATTTAATGTACGGGACGTCCGGCGAGACTATGGCAGAATGGGAGGGCGACCTCAACCGCGCGCTTTCTTTCCCTTCGGCGCACATTTCCGCCTACTGCCTCACGATAGAAAACGGGACGGAGTTCGGAAAGCTCTACAGGGCCGGAAAGCTCATACTTCCGCCGGAGGACTCGCTTTCGGAGTTTATAAGCTACACGACGGCATTTCTGGAATCAGCCGGCTACGGGCAGTACGAAATCTCGAACTACGCGAAGCCCGGATACGAATGCAGGCACAACCTCCTTTACTGGAGGGGAGGTGACTATCTCGGAATCGGCGCCGGCGCTCACTCCCATCTAGGCGGCTCCGGAGAGAGCGGCTGGGGCAGGAGATGGGCGAACGTCAAAAACCCGAATTCTTATATCAAGGCCGTGTCCGATGGTAAAAAACCGGTGGATTTCTCCGAAGAGCTCGAAAGGTACGAGGCCGTCGAGGACGAGATACTGATGAGCTTCAGGCTGAGCGAGGGGCTCGACATCCCGGCGCTCAGGCGTAAATACGGCGTTTCGCCCGACCTTTCGAGGATAGGCTATCTCCGGGACGATGGTTTTATAGAAATTTCGGGTGACAGGCTGAGGCTCACAAAGAAAGGGGCTCTTCTTTCGGACGAGATAATCGTGAGGCTCGTGGGCTCGCTAGGATAGGAAGTCTCACTCGCTCTTTATGACGTGCTTTACCCCGCGCTCCTCTATAAAATATTCGAGGCCGATTTCCTCGGCGTGCTTCATCAACTCGTAATATGCCGGCCTTGAAAACCGGGCGTCGAACTTCCCGCCCTTGACCTTTATATACGGGACGTTTTTGTCGTCGATGCGAAAGTTCTTAAGGTCGAGCTTCTCTTCAGTTTCGTCGTTCAGCCTCACGTAAAAATCCCCTCCGCGAAAGTCTGCCATCTTCACGACGAACGGGGTGTCCTCGACCTTTACGTATAAGCGCCCGCTCCCCTCGTCGACGAAATATCTTCCCTCGTCGTCCCTATCCAGTAGCTTCTGGTTGTAGAGATAAGTCAGCCTGTGGCGCACCCTTATCCCGTCCTGGTACCAGTTGCCATTCTTGTCTATCAAAAACCTGTACGTCGTTTCGGAGGCGCTCTCGTTTCCGCTCATGATGTTCTAGTATATCGAATTTCTATATCGAATTTCGCCGGGTGCCCTATTCGCCGATTATCTTCACGACGACCCTCTTTTTTCGCTGGCCGTCGAACTCGGCGTAAAAGACCCTCTGCCACGGCCCGAGGTCGAGCTCGCCGCCAGTTACGGGGAGTATCACCTGGTGATGCATGACGAGGTTTTTAAGATGCGCGTCGCCGTTGTCCTCGCCCGTCCTGTGGTGCCTGTAATTCTCCCTGTAGGGGGCGATGCCTTCGAGCCACTCCCATATATCTTCGATGAGACCGTCCTCGAGGTCGTTTACGTAAACGGCCGCCGTTATGTGCATGGCCGAGACGAGAGCGAACCCCTCCTCTATGCCGCTCTTTTTGAGAATGCTACTGACGGTGTCGGTGATGTGCACCATCTCGCGCTTTTG
>JAGVLR010000139.1 GCA_020054175.1 Candidatus Dadabacteria bacterium | reverse complement strand
GCGCAGTTCGATACCGCCAGGATGAACAGATGCAAGCCCGAGAGCTTCTGTACGTGGACGGGCTCGGCTTCCTCGGGCTCGTGCGGATGCTCGGACCAGCTGAAGACGAGCAACCCCGAGCTTTACGCCGAGTGTGCGAAATCGCTTGGTGACAATAAAAACAATGTGTGCAGCTGGGCGGTGAGAGCCATAGACTGCCCCGAGGGCGGCTGTTACGGATTCAGCTTCACGCTGACGGAAGATCCGCCGGCACAGCCGGTTGCACCGCCGGCTCCGTGCTGCTTCCCGCAGAACACGGAATGGAACGTGAGCTTCAGCCCGGTTTCGAAGGAAATAGCCGGATCCTGCCTGGATTCCAATCCGCCGGCGCCGCAGTTCTGCGCTTCGCCGGTGTGCCCGCCGTTGTAAGACGGGGTTCAATCTGATAATAAGCTGCCGGCCGGAAACGGCCGGCGGCTCTTTCCCCGCGTGTGGCCAAGGGTTTAACTGCGGGAATTATGTTTATGAGAATCGGGATTGAATCCCGGTTCGGTCCCGGCCGATTTTTTCCTGTTTGTCGTGTACGCGTAATACAACAGGAAGACCAGAAGCGAGAGCCATATAAATATCTGCATGCCCTGGAACAAAGCCTCCCACGGGTGCGGAAACTGCAGGAAGAATCCAGGAATAAGAAATGAAACGACTGACACGGCGAAAATTACGATTGCCGCAGCGCGCTCGTTTTCGGACAGCGAGCCGTTTCTTAAAAGCCTTAGCAATGCGGCCATCGGGATGATTATAAGGAGATCGTCGTAGAGCCTGTGGTAAGCCCAGAGCCGCGCGACTATGGCCGCGACGCCGAGCTGCACCCAGAAGTCGGTCTTCCGGAATTTATAAATCCAGACCGCGAGCGCGGCAAGCATCAACACAGAGGACGGGAGAAGAACGTTTTCGATTCCTAAAGGACCGAGAAAGTGATGTATGTTGCCGTGGCCTCCTACGGTTACGACGCCCGGCGTTTCATCCGTCCACCTGGCCGTGAATTCAGGGATGCTCATCTTGCGGAACGAAAGGGAGAAGAACGTCAGCGCTACATAGGAGACCCCGACCGCCGTCATGGTTTTTATATCCTTGAGCGAAATCATGAGTATCAGAAAAAACGGGGCTGTGACCGGGAGCTTCGAGCTCGAAAAAATGAGTAGCGCCACTGCAGCCGCACGGCGCCAGGGTGTGAGGCCGCCTTCTCTCGAAATTATGAGGCCCGCAACGACGGCCGGCAGAAGGAGCAGCGCCATCTGACCGTTCCCTATCGTTACCCCTGTCGGGTATATGGTGAGCACGAAAAGAGCTAGCAGCACCGTCTCTTTCCCGTCCCGGACGACGGCCCCGGACTTCAATATCCGAACGAGGCCCCAGAAGGCGATGGCATAGAGCGCGAGCCAGAGCCATCTCGTTGCCTCGATGGAGAGCCAGCCGGTTATCGGCCAAAGCGTCGGAAATGTAGCCGGGAATAGGATGTAGCTATAAATCGGCTTTCCTTCGAACCAGTCTATAATCCACTGGCGAAGCAGCTGGAGGTCGTTCGCGCCGTTTCCGCCATCCCTCATCAGGAGTCTCCACACCTGATAGAAGAGCCTCGGGGCGCCCAGCACGACAAGGAAACATATCGCTCCCGTCAGAAACTTTTCCTTATGACGGGATAACCATTCCTCACTTCGGGACACGAATGAGAGGATAGTCGTATGAAGGCGGTTGTATCCCATTTGTGCCCTGGAGTCTCCTGCGGTGAAAAGATATAGCGCTTAGAATATTATTCCCCTGCTGCGGAGTCAATTTTTCCGTTCCATAGTAGAAGCGTGGTACAGGAGAAAGGCGAGCAGCAATAGCCACACAGTTACCTGCCCCGTTCTGAAGATCGTTCCCAACGGAGGCCCGAGCTGGAGAAAGAATCCCGGCGAAAGAAGCGCGAGCCACGAAATAAACAGGAGGGCCGCCGCGGCAATTCGTTCGCGACAAGAGAGCAAGCCTGATTTAAAAATTCTGAAAAGCGCGATCATGGGGATGATTATCAGAAGGTCGTCGTAGAGCCTGTGGTACGTCCAGAGCCGCGCAACCATGGCGGTCACCCCGAGCGCGATCCATATGTCGGCCCTTCTGTTCCGGTAAAGCCATGCGGCAAGCGCAATAAGGAGCGCAAAAGAGGCGGGCAGTATAAAATCCGAAAGCCCGGCCGCGCTCAGCCATTTGTGAATGTTGCCGTAGCCTCCCAGAGCGGCCAGCTTGGATGAGTCCCTTATCCATAGCTCTATGTTGGTTAAAAGCCCGCCGCTTCTGAAATGAACGGCGAGGAGCGTGAGCAGAACATATCCGACGATGGCGAGGACGACGGGTCTGTACGCCCTCACGGATATGAATGCCACAAGAAAAAACGGCGCAGATATCGGCAGCTTTATCGCGGAAAAAAGAAGGAGGAGAGTTATCGCGGCTTCCCTGCCGGGGCTCGGCCTCTCCTGCCCGAGTAGTATCGCCGCCAGGACGGCGGGAATTATAAAGAGCGTCAATTGGCCGTTTCCGACGATGATGCTTGTCGGATACATGGCGAGCAGAAAAAGCGCCAGGAAGACGGTTTCTTTCCTTTCCCTGAGCGCCACCCCGGATTTTATTATGCCGAATAACCAGAAGAACGAGATTACGTAAAGGACGAGCCAGAACCACCTTGCAGCCCCGAACGAAAGCCATCCGGTCAGCGGCCAGAGAAGGGGATATGTGCCGGGCAGGAGGTTGTAAACGACGAGCGGCTCGCCGGCGAACCAGAGGGCTGTCCACTCATGGAGCATTCTCAGGTCGAGCGCACCGTTATCGCCGGTGTCTATAAGGAGCCTCCAAAACTGGTAGGCCAGCCTCGACGCCGCCAGGAAAGCCATGAATATGACGGCTCCCCAGAATAGGCCGCTTCGGTTCCGGAGGACCCATTTTTCCGCCGCTATAAGGTTGTCGTAAAACGGTAATTTAGTCTCTGGGCCCATTTGAACGATGAAGCTCTCGGCGTGCATTTATGAGGCTTCGGACCAATATCTTACTATTCGGCAATAGTAATTCCAATACGCGTAAATACGATTATAATCATATTTCTATAAGGGCGCGGGTTCGGCGCTCTGTCATCCACTGCGGCAAAAGGGATAAATGAAAATAGGTATCATAGGCGCAGGCCCCGCCGGTCTCGCGTGTGCCTACAAACTCTCCGCACAGGGGATTAATCCCGAAGTTTACGAGGCCGGCCCTTCCGTGGGCGGGCTCGCCAAATCCATAAAGCTATGGAATCAAACGGTCGACCTAGGCCCTCACAGGTTTTTCAGCAGCGACAGGCGCGTAAACGAATTGTGGCTTGAAGTCGTCGGCAAGGATTACTCCATGGTCGACAGGCTGACGAGGATACTTTATAAAGGGAATCTCTATCAGTATCCTCTCAAGCCCGGGGACGTCATGGGGAAGCTCGGCCCCGGGGAAACTTTTCGCTGCCTCGTGAGCTATTTCAAGGAATACTTCGCCCCCGAGGCCGAGAATGGCGGAGACGAAACCTTCGAGGGCTGGGTTGTCAAAAGATTCGGGCGGCGGCTTTACGAGATATTCTTCAAGACCTATAGCGAAAAGCTCTGGGGGCTTCCGTGCCGCGAGCTGGACGCCGACTTCGCCGTTCAGCGGATAAAAAAATTTTCCCTCATAGAAGCCCTGAAATCATCCGTTCTCGGTGACAAAGGAAAGAAACATAAAACGCTGGTGGACAGATTCGCTTACCCCCTCGGAGGGACGGGAGACGTCTACGAGCGCATGGCCGCTTTCGTTTCGGAAAGGGGAGGCGCAGTTAATCTGAGCACCCCTGTTAGGAGGGTTGTGAACGACGGATTCCATGTGCGCGGGCTCGAGCTTATGGACGGCACCGTGAGGGAATACGAACACATGGTATCCACAATGCCGCTGACGCAGCTCGTATCGAGGCTCGACGGAGTGAGCGAGCCTGTTCTGGCGGCAGCGAAATCCCTCAGGTTCCGAAACACGATACTCGTATATCTCAATGTCCATAGCAGCGATCTTTTTCCGGATAACTGGATATACGTTCACTCTCCCGAGCTTCTATTCGGAAGGATTACGAACTTCAGGAACTGGTCGCCCTCTCTTTACGGAAGCGAGGAAACGTCGATACTTGCGCTCGAATTCTGGTGCGACGAGGGTGACGACATCTGGCGCTGGGAGGACGAAAGGCTTATAGGACTCGCGAAGGATGAAATCTCCCGCGCGGGGCTCGTAAAGGCCGACATATCTTCCGAGGGGTACGTCCATCGCATAAGTAAATGCTATCCCGTATACAGCGCAGGATATAAACGGCTCCTAAAGCCTGTCGAGGATTATCTCAGGAAAATCGAAGGGCTCACTGTCATAGGCCGCTACGGCTCATTTAAATACAACAATCAGGATCACAGCATCCTAATGGGCATTCTCGCTGCGGACAATATAGCCAAAGACGCCCATAACGACCTCTGGGCAATAAATACGGACTACGAATATCAGGAGTCGGCCGTCATAACCGAAACCGGCCTCGTCGACACGGGCGGCTGAAAATTAAGGAGGATCATTATTTCCGGCGCGTACGATAATTTCATAAAGGACCCGCTCGAATCCCTTACAGAGTTTATCAAGAGGGACTGGGTGTGGTATCTACTGCTCTCCGGGATGCTCGCAGGTGTCCTCGTTACACTTGCCTTCTACTCTATAAATAAAAGCCTCGACCAGGACGAGATCGAGCATGTGCATACCACGTGGTTGATGTTGCAGGGAAAGGAAATTTACGTCGATTTCTTTCAGCATCATCATCCGTTTTTCAGCTATATCATGACGCCGCTCGTAAGTATTTTCGGCGCCTCCGTAGAAACTATTATAGTAAGCCGGTACGTGATGCTGGCTTTCGCGCTGGCGATGCTATGGGTTACCTGGCTGATCGCAATGAGGACTTTCGGACGGAGGGAGATCGCCATAACGAGTGTAATCCTGACGGCGACCATAGTCTCATTTTACATGAAGGCCGTCGAGATCAGGCCCGACGTCCCCCAGACGCTTGCGGGACTTTTGTCTATATATTTCCTGCTGGTCTACTACGAAAATAAATCGGTCAAAAGCCTCGTTGCAAGCTCGGCGTTTCTGGCTGTTTCCTTTCTCTTTCTCCAAAAAGCTATGGTCCTCGTTTTCCTTCTCGGCGCCATGCTCGCTTACGACTGCCTGAGAAAGCGGGTCGAATTCAGGCACGCGGCTCTATATGGGGCGGTGTTTATACTCTGCCTCGCTCCCTATTATATTTACCTTTTCCTGTCCGGCTCCTTCGGCATGTATTTCATGATGAACTGGGTCCTCAACGCCAGGATACCCCAGCATTTCGAGAAGTACGCGTATCTTCTCAAAACTGTCGGGACAAACATCCTGACGTTCGT
>JAGVLR010000241.1 GCA_020054175.1 Candidatus Dadabacteria bacterium | reverse complement strand
TCAGGGCATACAGCAGCAGCGCTCCGTAGGGGGCCGGAAGGAATTCCAGCAGCCGAGCGGAACCGCTCAGCAGCAGAGTCCGAGGCAGCAGCCGCAGCAACAGCCGGTGCAGGAGGCCCAGCCCGGGAACGGGCAGCAGGCCGAGCCCCAACCCGAAGAGCCCGAATCGCAGATAATAATCACCGACGAAGAGATAGTTAATCTCCAGTCGGAAATGGATATACAAGACCTCATTCAAACCATAAGCGAAATAACAGGCCAGAATTTCATACTGGATGAAACGGTAAAAGGAAAAAAAATCACCGTAATAGCCCCCGGCGGATTCAAAAAAGAAAACGCCATGAGGCTCTTCGAAACCATTCTAAGCCTGAACGGTTTTTCAGTTGTGAAGAAGGACGGCGCCAACATAATCGTCCCCAAGCGCGATATAAAGCTCTCGAGCATTCCGACGGAAACCGGCACGTCTTACGGAGTATCGTCCGACAGCTTCACTACCAGGATGGTTCAGCTGAAGAATACGAAGGCCGACGAAGTGGCCGCCCTGCTGAAGCCGCTTGTCTCGCGTGAAGGCGACGTCGTCGTCTACCCCGCGATGAACATGCTCATAATCATCGAAACGGTAGACAACCTGAACAGGATTCTCACAATAATCGAGAACCTCGACGTCGAAACCGAAATCGAATTCATAAAAATACACAACGCCGACGCGGCCGAGGTCGCAGCCAAGCTCGTCGAGATATTCGGAGGCACGGCAACCTCGACGTCGTCCCGTCCCCCTGCGCAGCAGGCGCAGCCTCAGGGCGGCCAGAGACAGGGTCAGAGAAGCAGGAACCTGCCCGGGAGCGAAGAGACGAGGCCGGCGGCTGCGATAACAGCCCAGTCCACCGGAGATTCCGCACCAGTCGGGTTTAAGGTAATCACGGACGATAGAACGAACTCCCTCATAATAATCGCCTACCCCGACGATATGGCCAAGATAAAGGCCGTTATAGAAATACTCGACGTCGAAACCGACGAGGCCGAAGAGGGCATTTATGTCGTAAGGGTTCTCAACGCCGACGCCGAGCAGATAGTGGCCGTGCTCGCGAGCCTCTTCGGAGGATCGGGTTATGCCGGCGGCGGATACGGCGGAGCGGGAGGCGGGGATAACAGAATGTCGCGCTCGGGCGGGATCGGCGGGACGTCAGGCGGACTCGGGGGTACGGGCGGCGCTTTCGGCTCCGGCTCCGCGCAGTCACGCCAGGCGATAGAAAGGGGCGCGATCAGGACATCGGGCATAGTCGCCGAAACCGAGACGATACGCGTCACGGCCGACCCGTCGACGAACTCCCTCATAATAATCGGCTCCAGAAGGGATTACGAAACCATAAGAGAAGTCATAAAAGAGCTCGACGTCAGGAGAAAACAGGTATTCGTCGAAGCCGCGATTCTCGAGGTCAGCCTCGACAAGCTGAGATCGTTCGGAACAAACCTCAGCATAGGATTCACGGTAAACGACGACACGCTCGGCTTCGGAGGCACGGTGCTTCCGGGCGTCCCGAGCCTCCTCGGCGTAGCGGCCGACCCCGAGGCGTCCGTAAACGTCCTCGGAAGCCTGTCGGGGCTTTTCCTCGGCGTCGTCGGCGAAGAAGTCGACCCGGACGGCTCCGGACCGATACCCCCGATACCGTCATTCAGCGCCCTGTTCCAGGCCCTGACGTCGCTCACGGACGTAAACGTCCTTTCTACGCCCAGCATCATAACCACGGACAACGAGCCGGCGGAAATAATAGTGGCGGACGTCATACCGTTCCCGACAGGAAGCACCGTCGGCGACAGCGGAGTAACGGTTCAGACCATTCAGCGAGAGCCGGTCGGCATAAGGCTTTCGATCACCCCGCAGATAAGCGAGGGCGACTTCCTCAACCTCAACATACTGACCGAAGTATCGGCGATAAGAGACACGCCCGTCGCGGGCCTCAACACCGCACAGTTCGGTATCGCGACCACGACGAGGACGGCGGACTCTTCCGTTGTCGTGAAGAACGGGCAGACGATAGTAATCGGCGGCCTCGTCCAGGACAGGGAAAGCGTCCTTCAGAACAGGGTCCCCGTGCTCGGCAACATCCCGTTCCTCGGCAACCTGTTTAAGTTCAAGCAGCGCCAGAGCCAGAAGATAAACCTCATGATCCTCCTCACACCGAGGATCGTCGAGAACGAGCTCGACATGCAGCGGATACTTGAAGAAAGGCAGAGACGCAATATGCTTTTACAGGAGAGAGGATTTAACAGGGAGGATAATTAACTGCCGTCGGGATAGCGGGAATATCATGAAGAGCATCCAGGAAATAGTAAACGAAAGGAACCCCGACGCGTTCCTCAAAATAGGCGAGCTCCTAGCCAAGAACGAGGAAAGCTTTGAAGAAACTCTCTTAAAATCAAACGTCCTCGGAGAAGAGGAGATACTCGAAGTCCTCTCCGAGTTTTACGAATTCCCATATACGCACAGAATATCCGAGCGGGATATAGACCCCGAGCTCATAAAGATTCTTCCGATAAGCTTCGCGAAAAAATTCAGGCTGCTCCCGTTTCAGAGAAGGGACGACAGCGTAGTCATAATATTCGCGCCTCCGCTCGACCTTTACGTACTCGACGAGCTCAAGTCGCTCTTCGATTGCGAAATCGAGCCCGTCATCGGTCTTAACCAGGTCGTACTCGACAGCATCAACCGCGTCTACGAGCGCGGGAAAGAAATGACGGAGGGCATCGAGGACGAATCGACGGGCATCTCCGAATACGACATTCACGAGCCGAAGGACCTCCTCGACGCCGACGACGAAGCCCCGATAATAAGGTTTGTAAACTCGCTCCTCTTTCAGGCGATCAAGGAAAAGGCGAGCGATATTCACCTCGAATGCTTCGAGAAGGAGCTTTCCGTCAGGTTCAGAAAAGACGGCATGCTTCACGAAATAACTTCAGTCCCGAAGAAGCTTCAGGCCTCGATAATATCCAGGGTCAAGATCATGGCCGAGCTAGACATCGCCGAGAAGAGAAAACCGCAGGACGGCAGGATAAGGGTTAAGGTCGCGGGAAGGGACGTGGACGTTCGTATCTCGACGGTGCCGACGACATGGGGAGAGAGCGTCGTCATGAGGCTTCTCGACAGGTCTTCGGTCATCCTCAGCCTGGAGGACCTCGGCCTCGAAGGCCACAAGCTCGATATATTCGAAGGCCTCATACACAGGCCGCACGGCATCATACTGGTAACCGGGCCGACCGGAAGCGGTAAAACGACGACTCTTTACGCAGGGCTCGAAAGAATAAACTCACCCGACAAGAAAATCATAACGGTCGAAGACCCGGTCGAATACCAGATTCAGGGAATAAACCAGATACAGGTAAATACTAAGGTTAATCTGACATTTGCGAACGGGCTCCGCTCTATACTAAGGCAGGACCCGGATGTCATCCTCGTCGGTGAAATCAGGGACAGGGAAACGGCGGACATTTCGATTCACGCGTCGCTGACGGGGCACCTCGTCTTTTCGACGCTTCACACGAACGATTCCGCGAGCGCCATAACCAGGCTCATAGACATGGAAATAGAGCCATTCCTCGTCGCCTCCTCGCTCATGGCCGTCATAGCGCAGAGGCTCCTCAGGTACCTCTGTACAAACTGCAAGGAGCCCTACGAGCCCCACGACGACGAGCTTTCGCGTATAGGCATCAGGCGAAGCAGCCTGAAAGACGGCACCCTCTACAGGGCCACGGGATGCGACAAGTGCTTTAACATGGGATACAGCGGCAGGGCCGCGATTTTCGAGATGCTGGTGATAAACGACGACGTAAGAAACCTGACTCTGAGCAAGGTCGATTCCTCCAAGATAAAGAGGAAGGGCATCGAGCACGGAATGACGACGCTCCGAATGGACGGAGCGGAAAAAATTATCAGGGGTTTGACTTCGGTGGACGAGGTAATGCGGGTAACCGAAGACGAAAACATAGGCTAAGATCGGGACAGGGTCAACTGCCATAACCGCCGGGTACTCAATCGAACATGCCGGTATATAAATACAAAGCCATAGACGAGAGTGGAAAGTCCGTCCAGGGTATAATCGACGCCGATTCTCCCAAGGGCGCAACGGACAAGCTCAAGCGCCAGGGGGTATTCCTGTCCTCGCTCAACGAAGTGAAGGAGGGGAAGTCGAGGAGCTTTATTCCCTTTAAAGGAATAAACATCTCGGAGCTCACCGTCACCACGAGACAGTTCTCGACCCTCATCTCCGCGGGACTCCCGCTCGAAGCGTCCCTCGTCGCCCTTTCGGAACAAACCGAAGACGCGAGGCTCGGGCAGATATTGTCACAAGTCAAGGAGAGGGTCAGCGAAGGAAGCTCGCTTGCTAACGCCCTCGCCGAGCACAAGGGCGTGTTCTCCGACCTTTACATAAACATAGTACGCGCGGGCGAGGCCAGCGGAACGCTCGACATAGTGCTTTACAGGCTCGCGGATTTTCTCGAAAAACAGGCCGCGCTCACCGCCCGTGTAAGAAGCGCGCTCATATATCCCATCTTCATGTTTTGCATCGGCGGCGGCGTGCTCTTCTTCACTATGACGTACGTCATACCGAGAATCGCGAAGATATTCGAGGACAGCGAAAAGGCCCTCCCGACGATGACGGTTATACTTATAAGCCTGAGCGGCTTTTTCAGTAACCACATAGTCCTTCTCCTGATAGCGATGCCTGTACTCCTTTTCGGGGCCTACAGATTTTACAAAACGGAGCGGGGGAAAATGCTTTTCGACAGGGTGTCGCTCAAAATCCCCATATTCGGAAAGATATCGTCCATGGTAATGATATCGAGGTTCACGAGAACGCTCGGCACCCTCCTCGCGAGCGGTATTCCTCTCCTCGACGCCCTTAAAATCGGCGAGGCGGTCATGGGCAATCAGGTCTACAGCCGGGCGCTCGAAGAGGTGAGAGACAACGTGCGCGAGGGTACGAGCCTCGCGAAGCCCTTAAAGGACAGCGGGGTATTCCCGCCGCTCGTCACGCGAATGGTCGCCGTCGGCGAGCAGACGGGTGAAATGGAAGAGATGCTGTCGAAGGTGGCGGACATATACGACCAGCAGGTGGAAACGATGGTTTCCACGCTTACCTCTCTTCTCGAACCGGTTATGATAGTTATAATCGGCGCAATCATGGGATTTATAGTGTTCGCCGTGCTTCTGCCGATATTCAGCCTTACATCGACAATAGGATAAACAGGAGGTAAAGAAGAAATGAGAGCACAGGGTGGTTTCACGCTTATAGAAATCATGGTGGTCCTTTTGATCATCGCCGGCCTTGCCTACATCGTCGGCACGAACGTCATCGGGAGGTTCGGCGAGGCGAAGATCGAAGAGACCAAGATTCAGATCAAGAACATCGAATCGGCGCTTAAGCTCTTTAAGCTCGATAACGGGTTCTACCCCGAAACCCAGCAGGGGCTCATGGCGCTCATTCAGCGTCCCACCTCGGGGAGAGAGCCCTGCTGTTATTCCAGAAGCGGCTACCTCGAAGGCGACAAGGTGCCTCTCGACGGCTGGAAGAGCGAATTCATATATATAGGCCCCGACCAGACAGGCGACGGAACCTATGAAATCATGTCGCTCGGCGAAGACGCCGTTCAGCAGACAGAGGACGACATATCCAGCCGTGCGATAAGATGAGGTCCCAAAAGGGCTTTACGATGATTGAGCTCCTGGTAGTCACCATACTGGTGAGCGCGCTCGTTTACATAGCCGTCCCGAGGCTCAGGAGCAGTACGGACTTCAACATCAAGAGCGCCTCCAGGAGCCTGACGGGCACCATAAAATATCTCTACAACGAGGCCGCGTTCAAAAAGAACATATACAGGCTCGTTTTCGACGTCGACAGGGACGAATACTGGGTCGAAGTCCTGGTAGACAACGAATACCTGATATCGACGGAGCATCTCCACCAGAGGCGGAGGCTCCCGAGCGGGGTGCATTTTCAAAGCATCCTCACGGAAAGAAACGCGGCGAGAAGCTCGACGCTCGGGCAGGAAAAGGACTACATACTCTTTCTTCCGACAGGGTACGTCGAGCCCGCGGCCATACATCTTGAATCGGAAAACGGGGACAATTACACGCTCCAGACAAAGCCCTACACGGGCGGCACGAGGGTGTACGACGAATTCGTAAACGTCCTCGACGGAGGGCAGCTTGTCCCTTACTACCGTTGAAGTCCCCTCGCGCCGCAGACGGGGGAGCCGCGGCTTCACGCTTCTCGAAGTCATAATAGCGGTAGCCATAATAGGCTCGTCGCTCGCGATACTGATCGGGGCGGTGAACAAGAACCTCTTAATGGCGTCCCAGTCGAAGAATATTACTATCGCCTCTTTCCTGGCCCAAAAGAAGCTCGGGGAGATAGAGCTTATAGGGATTCCCGACATAGGAAACCAGGAAGGGTTCTTCGAGGAGGCCCCGGAATTCAGGTGGTATCTCTCCGTTCAGCCTTACAACATAGAGCAGCTCGGGGCGGATATAAGAATAGTCATACTGACCATAACCTGGGACGAAGGAAACAAGGAGTTTACAGTTGGAACGGCAATGTCGGACTACAGATAAGGGTTTTACCCTTATGGAAGTCCTCCTCGCCATATTCATCGGGTCTATCGTGCTCACGGTGCTCTATGGTTCCTTCTTCCAGATAATAAAGGCGAAGGAAAGAATCGAGGAGGAGCTCGACCTGTACCACGAAGCGAGGGTCGTGATGTCCAAAATAACGAAGGACCTGGCCATGGCGTATCCGAGAGGTCTCATAAATTCAGAATCGACGAACATCACCCTCCCCTATTTCTATGCCGTCATGGAGGGCGACTCCAGCAGGGTGATTTTCACGGCGCTGTCGAGAATCCCGGCTTACGGTACGAGAGAATCGGACCAGACCGAGATAAGCTATTATCTTCAGAGCGTGCCGGATTCGGATCTTTTCGCTCTCATGAGGCGCGACAATCCGACGATCGAGAACGAACAGGCGGGAACCCAGTTCCCGCTGTCCGAGCGAATAGTCGGTTTCCGCATGACTTTTTTCGCGGGCCCGAACGAGCTCGGCGAGATACAGGAGCCCGCGTTCGAATGGAACTCCAACGAAATGCAGTCCCTGCCGAGGGCCGTAAATGTCGAGATAATAATGAGAAACCCGAGAGGAGAGAACGTAGAATTCAGCTCCATGATAGCCTTGCCAATTGTCGATTCATAGTGATATGAGAAAAGAACACAGCATTGTAAAAAACGATATGGAAATAAGCCGCGGCGGGCGCAGGCTGCCCTCGCCCGGCAGAGAGTCCGAAAGAGGCATAGTCCTCGTCATAGTCATCATAGTAATCGCCATATTGATGATACTGGTTACGGACCTCATATACTTCACGCAGATAGACTCCGAAATCTCGATGAATACGCGAGACGAGGTGAAGGCGCGCTACATAGCCAAATCCGGCGTTCAGGTTGCCGCCGGAGCTTTCAAGGCGACGGCCCTCGAAGAGCTTTCCGGAATGATGGGATCTGTCGGTGGCAGCTCCGGGAACGGAGACGGATTTTGGGCGCTAAGCGTACCCTACTTTCCCGTGGGCCAAGGAAGCGTCTCCATCACGATAACCGACGAACGTTCTAAGATTAACCTCAACTCCCTCGTAAGCTCCGATTCCAATATAGTGGATCAGCAGGTGCTGGCAGAGCTCAGGGAGGTCTTCAGGCTCGCCGGCGTCGATTCCGGCAAGTCCGAGAGATTCCTTTCGAGCCTCATAAACTGGATAGACGTGCCCAAGGAAGGCACGGTCAACGACCAGGACTCCGCCGGAGCGAACACCGACTTCTACGCCGGCCTTCAGCCCGCATACAGGATAAAGGATGGTCCGCTCGACACGGTCGAGGAGGTAAGAATGATCGACGGTATGGACGACGAGTTCTTCAATGCGATCAAGAACTATGTCACCGTCTATCCTGTCGACAAGAAGATAAATTTCAGCACCGCATCGAGGGTCGTCATGATAGCGGCGATAAAAGCCGCGGCCGTGCCGGCCCTTCCCGGCCAGGGAGGGACGAGAGTAGATCCGGTCGACGACGCCACGGCGGAGCAGATAGTCGACGAGATCCTCGAGGCCCGGCGAACCAACCCGATCGTCGACAGCAAGAAGGTAAGGGAAATAGTACAGAACGTAGACCCGACGATTCAGATAGTCGCCGGTCTTGTAGGGCTCGGGGTGGGGACAGGGCAGAGCGAGGTTTTCACGGTAAGGTCAGAGGGTATACTAGGTGAGGCGAGCCCCACAAAGAGGATCATCGAGGCCGTCGTAAAGAAAAAGAGAGTAGGACGGCAATACGTAGTGGACATAGTGACATGGAAAGAGCTTTAGAGAAGCTTCGGAAAATAAGGGCCGAGCTGAAGGCACGCTATTTGGAAAGGGACGACGTTATAGACGGCGCGTTCTGCGCGCTCGCTACGGGAAGCCACCTTCTCCTGGTAGGGCCTCCGGGCACGGCCAAGTCTCAGCTCGCGAACGACGTCTGCCGGAGGATAGAAGGGGCGCGCTACTTCCAGTGGCTTCTCACGAAATTCACCACTCCCGAGGAGCTCTTCGGCGCTGTGAGTCTGAAAGGCCTCGAGAACGACGAATACAGGAGAGTAACCTCGGGCAAGCTCCCCGAGGCGCACATCGCCTTTCTCGACGAGATATTCAAGGCAAGCTCCTCGATACTCAACACTCTTCTAACAGTTATGAACGAACGCGTTTTCTATAATGGAACCGAGAAGACGGAGATACCTCTCCTGACTTTATTCGGCGCCAGTAACGAGCTCCCGTCCGAGGAGGACGAGCTCGAAGCCCTTTACGACAGATTTCTGCTGCGCTACGTCGTCGATTATATAAAAGAGGATTTCAGATTCCTGAAGATGCTCAACTCAGACAACGGGGAAGCAGCCGGGCTCACGATAACTTTTTCGGAGCTCGAAACCTGCCGCGAGGAAGCGGGAAAGGTCACCGTACCCTCGAACATACTGAAGCTCATTTCACGCATGAGAAGGGAGCTCGCGAAAAAGGGCATCGTCCCGTCCGACAGGAGATATAAGCACTCGGTCTCTCTCCTGAGAGCGAGGGCATATCTCGAAGGACGGAGCGCCGTCACGGAGGACGATCTCAAGCTCTTCGAAAACGTCCTATGGAGAGAGCCGGGCGAGAAAGCCGAGATACAGTCCGTCATCCATCAGGCCCTTCACGGCTACAAGGACAGGCTGAGAGAGCTTCTCATACAGGCGAAGGAGCTCGAGGACTATTCGAAGCGCGAATGGGAAAGCGAGGAGATGCTTATAAAGGCCAACATCGAGGCCCAGACCAAGCTGAAGCAGATAGGCTCCCGGCTCGGGGAGCTGGTCGACGAATACCGCGAGCGCGGAAAGCCGACTGAAGAAATAACCCAGGCACGAGAAGAGATAGAAAACATACAGAAAGAAATTCTCAACAGGCTCGTCTCCGAAAATGACGAGATGGCCTGATACAGCACCGTTTCACGTCACAGACGACTGCTTTTGCCCCGTTCTACATTACCCTCCGACCCTGAGCAGCACCTTCCCCGTGCTTTTCCTCGATTCGACGTACGCATGCGCCTCGGAAGCCCTTTCTAAAGGAAGGGCGCTCCCGACGACGGGCCTTATACCCTTTTCCTGGACGAATCTTTCCAGCTCCGCATAAACATCCGTCATGAGCCCGGGCTCCAGGTCGAGAAGATAGCCGAGGTGTGATGACATTACGGCTATGGACCTCTCGGCGAGCTTTCCTATATCGGCGCGGGGTATGTCCCTCCATGTCCTTATCCAGGAGAGCGGATTCCGCCAGTCGAGGTCGAGGCCCGCAAAGCCAGCGACGACAATCCTCCCGAACGGTTTCAGGGATTCGAGGCTCCGCCTATACACCTTCCCGCCCACGACTTCGAGCGCGGCATCGATGCCGCCGGTCTCGGCGAGAAGCTCCTTGAAGCAGTCCTCGTTCCGGTAATTGAAACACCTGACCGCGCCGAGAGATTCGACGAGCGCGCACTT
>JAGVLR010000183.1 GCA_020054175.1 Candidatus Dadabacteria bacterium | reverse complement strand
TTTAATCGTCGAGAACCTGTGCGCTATAATGATAACCGTTCTATTACGGCTGAGCTCGGTTATCGCCCTGTGTATGAGCTGCTCTGTGGCGGTATCGAGTGAGCTTGTGGCCTCGTCGAGGATCAGTATCTCGGGGTTTTTGAGTGTCGCCCTCGCGATCGAGATCCTCTGCCTTTGCCCTCCTGAAAGTCTAATCCCCCTTTCTCCGAGCATCGTGTCGTAGCCCTCCGGGAGCGCCGAAATAAACTCGTCGGCCCCCGCCCTCTTTGCGGCGTCTACGATTACGTCGTCGGTGTAAGCGCCCTTAAGACCGAAAGCTATATTATTCCTGACCGTATCGTTGAATATGAAAGTGTCCTGACTTACTATGCCCACGTGGCGGAGGTACGATTCCACTTTATAGTCCGGGAGAGGTTTGCCGTCTACGAGTATCCTGCCTAACTGCGGGTCGTAGAATCTCAGGAGAAGATTTATGACCGTGGATTTGCCGGCTCCGGATTTTCCGACGATGGCGGTCGTCCTGCCCTTAGGGATGAAGAAGCTCGCCTCCGAGAGGGCGAGCCTCTCCCCTTCATTATAGGAAAAGCCCACCGATTCGAACGTTATGCCCTTCCCGAGGCCGGAGTAAATCATCTCTCCGTCCTTAATCTGCGGCTTGTTGTCTGTTCTTACGAGGTCGAAGACAGTGTCGAACGCCGGCAGCCTGCTCGCTATTATCCCGCGCGTCTGATTCATGAGCTTGAGCACAGGCAGTATGCGGGCGATTATGTAGATGAAAGGCAGTATCTGGGTCAGCACAAGCCTGTAGTCCATCGAAGAGCTCTTTATCGCTATGAGGAAGAGAACGCCTATGGCGACGACGCCGAAGGCCTCTGTAACGACGTGCACCATGAACGTTGAAAAATTGACGTTCAGCTGATGGCGCGCGTGGCTTTCTATATGCGAATTAAGCTTCGCTATCTGCTCCCCTTCTTTCGTGAAGGATTTTATGACCTGTATGCCCGAAAGCGTTTCGTGAAGCGAAGACGTAAGCTCCCTACCTGTGTTAACCAGATTTAACCCGTATGTGGAAAGCCGCCTGATGTATATCGAGACCGCGTACGCGATGACGGCCGCGAGGACGATAGAAACCAATGTCAGCTTCCACGAGAATATAACGAGGAGGACGAGGAGTATGATGCACGACATTATGTACCCGGCCATCTCGACGATCTTCTTAATAAGGTCGTCTGTGAGTATAGTGTTGTATATCGTCCTCTCGACTAAATCGCCCGTTTTCACATTGTTGTAGAACCCCATGCCGGCGTGTATGAGCGAGCCCACGACCGTAATCCTGATATTAGCAATCAGACGCGCGGTGAGCCAGTAGGCAAGGTACTGGGAAACTCCCAGGAATATGTTCTTTAAAACGACGCCGCCCACGACGAAGGTAAGAGAAAGAAGAATCTGGGTTTCGATAGGGTACGCCGAGAATATTTCTATCAGCGAGCGGAGGGCTTCCGGAAGCTGGTCGTAATTCTTTATCTGCTGTATCCCGGCAAGGAGCGGGACGAGCATGCCGATGGATATGCCCTCGAACGCGGAGGCAAGAAACAGGAGGAAAATCAGTAGCGCGGCATGTACCCTGTAGGGGTGGAGTAGCCTTAGTACGAACTCTCTTTTTAGTCTCTTTTCGTCTTTCAATTCACACATTCCGGAAGATTCTGATCCTTAGAAGCCATGTTATTTTACTCTATATTCCAGGGACTTGAAAAAACGGCCGGCGCATCCAATTTTACAAGAGCGGCCCTCCGGGTCCGCAGTGTTACTGCCCGAATAGCGCGTGTGAGTGCGGAGCTCATGCAGGGTTTAAATAAGGTAAGAAGCCGGGTTATCTCTGCCTGAACATCACGATGCGGTTATAGAGCCAACCTACGAACGTTCCGGCTATTGTGCCGAGTGCAAAACCATATACGAATCCGACAATGCTTCCTGTGAACGATACGCTATAGCCTATGAAGAACTGGCTCAGAAGCTCGAGGTGAGGACCGATGACGTACTCCCCGGCCCTGTTCGGCTGCGGCCCCTTCACTAAAAGCCAGTTTGTCGCTATGAAAATCAGAAGCCCGAGGAGTATACCGAAAACGAGCCCCATGGATTTTGCGTTGAGCAGCGCGACTGCCTGAAGGAGTTTCTCTTCTTCTGTTTTCTGGTTCGTCATTGCCGTTATATCATATATAATCTATGAAATTCTTAAAAGACGAGAGTTCCCTTTCCCGCTTTATCTTGAATATGAATATGCCGGTAAGGAAGTTCCTCAGATAGGCGAACAGCCAGCCGAATATGAATCCCCAGAAAAATGAGTATCCGAGTCCTATGAAAGCCCCCTCGACGCTTATCGTATAACCGGCGAAGTACTGGTTTAAAAGACTCAGGTATTTATCCGCTTCCGTCCCCTCTTTAAGCAGGAGGAACATGGTTGCGAAAAACACAGCCAGCCCGGACGCTGTCCCCACCGACAGGGCGAATGCGAGCTTGTCGAGCCTCGCGAAGGCCCTTAGAATAGCCTCTTCTATAGGTTTCGGCACGCTTTCCGGCACCCGGGGCTGAGTCGAAGAGAGGGACTCGTATTCCGAAAGCCCGTAATCCTCGGCATCTCCCTCTTCGTGGTACTCCTGGTCGGTGTTGACCCTCCAGAGGTCGTAGTTTGCGCCGAGTATATTCCTAGCCGCAAGCATTGCCGTCAGCATGGAATGGTCCTGGTTATTGTATTTGTGCATGCCGTTCCGGCCCACAAGTTGAAGGTTGCCGATGCCGGAAAGATAGTCGCGTATGGTGGCGAGCGATTCTCTATACGTAGAGTCGTATACCGGATAGGCCTTGGGCATCCTTACCACTGTGCCGTCAACTACCAGCGAGGGGTCGCAGAGCCCTATCATGCCGAGCTCTCTTTTACCGAGCTCTATGAGGTCGCCGTCACTCATTGTCCAGAGCCCGTCGCCCTCGAAACAGAAATACTCTAACCCGAGGCACGTCTTTTTCGGGTCGGGCACCATCTCCTCGCTCCAGTTCTTGAAGTTCTGTATCCTTCCGAGCTTTACCCCCGGGTCGTGGATGTATATCCAGTTGTCGGGGAAGAGAGAGGGCTTGTCGATAATAAGAGAAACGGTCAGGAAGTCCCTGTATTTAAGGTCGTTCGCAGCTTTGACGACGTCATCAGGCGGCGGAGGGTCGATCGAGCCAATGAGCTCCCTCACGGGCATGCTGCTTATGAAGTGAGACCCCCCGAGTTCACTTTCGCTTCCGTCGTTTCTAACCGTTACGCTTTCCACCCTTCCGCCCAGAACGCGAATCCCGCATACGTCCGCGTTCATGACGAGCTCGCTCCCGTCTTCGGTGATTTTTTCGGCAATGGTTTCCCACATCATGCCGGGGCCGAGCCTCGGGTAATGAAAGCTGTCTATGAGCGTCTTGATAACCTCTTCCGGTGAACGGCCCCTGTTCTTAAGGAGGGCGTTCTTCAGGGCTTCGAGAAGGGATAAACCCTTTATCCTCTGGGCGGCCCACTCGGCGCTTATTTCAGTGCATGGGATTCCCCAAACCTTTTCGGTGTAGGTCTTGAAGAATAACTCGTAGAGGCGCTTCCCGAACCGGTTGGAAACCCACTTGTCGAACGTCTCCTCGGGCATGTCGGGAAAGGCGCGCGCTTTAAGGTAGCTCACGACTATCATGAAGCTGTTCCAGATGCCGAGTCCGAATATTGCGTTCGTTATTTTGAAAGGATAGTAAAAGAATCTGCTGTTGTAATAGATACGCGAGAGGCGCTTTCTTTCGACGAAGTTGTCCCCGAGAACTTCTTCCCAAACGTCCTCCACGGCCTTTACCTTCGTAAAGAACCTGTGTCCGCCGATATCGAAACGGTAGCCTTTATAATTTACGGTTCTCGCTATGCCGCCCACGATGTCGTCCTTTTCGAGGACGGTCGTCTTGCGGCCCGCCTTCGACAACTCGTACGCGGCGGTGAGCCCGGCGGGTCCGCCGCCGATTATCACCACCCTCTCGTCTGTGAGGCCGTTTTGGGAACCGGGCCCGTCTGTCATGTGAGCCTCCGTTCGGAATGTGCTACTGTTCTTTAGAGCCTTGCCTGACCCCTCTGTACCAGGGGGTAAGCCTTAATATGCCTGATATGGAGGCCTTGAGCTGGCTTCTTTCGGTAACGAGGTGTATCCCGCCTTTTTTCGAGAAGAACTCCGCCGTCATCGTTCCCGGGTCGAC
>JAGVLR010000182.1 GCA_020054175.1 Candidatus Dadabacteria bacterium | reverse complement strand
CGCGAGAGCGACAGGTCGTACGTGCTCGAAAACCTTAAAGACCTCGTTGTAAAGCCCGCCAACGAATCGGGCGGCTACGGGATACTGATAGGCCCGAAGTCGACGAAGGCGCAGAGGGAAAAGTTCAGGAAGCTCATACTGGCCGACCCCCGGAACTATATCGCCCAGCCGACGCTCTCCCTTTCGAGGGTGCCCGTCCTCGCGGGCGAGCGCTTCGAGGGAAGGCACGTCGACTTCCGCCCCTACATCCTCTACGGCGAAGACATTTACGTCATGCCCGGCGGCCTCACACGTGTCGCTCTCAAAAAGGGCTCTCTCGTCGTCAACTCCTCGCAGGGCGGCGGAAGCAAGGACACCTGGGTGCTAAGGGACATTCCCTGAGCCGCGCCCTGGCGCACGCAAAAAAATAATCAGGAGAAGATGGTATATTAATCGACAATGCTCAGCAGGGTAGCGAATAGCATCTACTGGATGTCAAGATACATAGAAAGGGCAGAGAACGTCGCGAGGTTCATAGAGGTGAACCTGCATCTCATGCTCGACAGGCCGGCCGGGGCGGAGCACGCCGAGCAGTGGGAGCCGCTCGTCAGCACCACGGGCGACCTCGAGCCTTTCCGGGAGAAGTACGGCGAGGCGGCGACGAAGGACAACGTCCTCCAGTTCCTGACTTTCGACAAGTCGAACCCGAACTCTATTCTTTCGACGCTCACACGCGCCAGGGAGAACGCCCGCACGATACGCGAGACGATCACCTCCGAGATGTGGGAGCAGATAAACAAGTTCTACTTTTTCGTGAAGGAGGCGGCCTTCAGCGACGCGGCCACCGACACGCCCCAGGATTTTTATTCGAAGGTGAAAATGGAGAGCCACCTCTACGCCGGCATAGCGGACGCGACAATGAACCGCGGCGAGGATTGGCACTTCGCCCGCATGGGAAAGCTCATCGAGCGCGCGGATAAAACGTCCCGAATCATCGACGTCAAATACTTCCTTCTGCTTCCCAAACCCGAAGACGTCGGCACCCCTATAGACAACATACAATGGGCGGCGCTGCTCAAATCCGCGAGCGCCCTCGACATGTACAGAAGAAAGTTCGATTACATATCTCCCGAGCGCGTGGCGGATTTCCTCATACTCGACCGCAACTTCCCCCGCGCGATTCTCTTTTGCATAATGGAGGCCGAGAACTCGCTCCATTCCATAACGGGCTCGCCGATGGACAGCTACCAGAACGAAGCCGAGCGGCGCATGGGCCTACTTCACTCCGAGCTCGTTTTCGCGAGCATGGACGAAATGATAGAAATGGGACTCCACGAATACCTCGACACGTTTCAGACCCGGCTCAACAAAGTGGACGACGCCATAAGAAGCTCGTTCTTCTCGATGGAACCCGCAAAGACACAAGGCGGAGGTGCAGTGCAGTGACTTTTTGTGTTGGTATGAAGGTGAGAAAGGGGCTCGTGGGGATCGCCGATACGCTCGTTACGACGGGGGCCGAGAGCATAACGGCGAGGAAAGTTACGATACATCAATACGGAAGACACTCGCTCTTCCTGATGACGTCGGGGCTGAGATCCGTCCGCGACAAAGCGCTCACATATTTCAACGAGGTGCTGGAGGAAGACGACAACTCGTTCGACAAGCTGTATAAAGCCGTCAACGCCTTCGCGCAGCAGGTGAGGCGCGTCGGCGAGGAAGACAAAAAAGCGCTCGAAGAGGCGGGGCTTCATTTCAACCTCTTCTCGATAATCGGCGGGCAGCTCGAAAAAGACGCCGAGCACAAGCTCTACATGCTCTACCCTCAAGGCAACTGGGTGGAGGTCGGGCAGGGAACGCCTTACTACCTCATCGGCGAGTCGAGCTACGGAAAGCCTATCATGGACAGGGCCCTCTCCTACGAGCTCAACATGGAAACGGCGCTCAAGATAGGCTACCTCGCCTTCGACGCGACGCGTACGAGCGCGATAGACGTCGACTTCCCGATAGACGTCGTCCTATACAGGGCCGACTCGTACGACATCGTCGAGCACAGGTACGAGAGAGCCGGGCTGGAGGCGATATCCGACTGGTGGCAGAAAAGGCTCCGTGAAGGGATAAGGGAGCTGCCTCACGACTGGGTGAAGGCGGCTTTCGACAAGCTCGAGGATTCGAAGTAAAAAAAGAGTAAAGGAATCGAGACATGCGAATATCCATAACCCACAGCACGACCTACAAATACAACGAGGCGGTTTTTTTAGACCCGCACACGATAAGGCTCCGGCCCAAGTGCGACGCCTCGCAGACGCTCATAAGCTTCGATATAGAGATCGACCCCGTGCCCGACGGCATGACTAATATCGTCGACGTCGCCGGGAACGACAGCATATGCGCGTGGTTCTCCGGGCGGCACGGCAGCCTTAACATCACGACGAAATCCGTCGTCGATACGCTCAGGGTAAACCCGTTCGACTATATAATCATCAAGCCGGGCGTAACGAAAATCCCGGCGTTCTATCCGAAATATTACGTCCCCGCGCTCAGGGCGTTCATGTCCCGAAACACCGAGCCCGAGGGGCAGATGGACAAGTTCGTATTCTCGGTGCTGGAGGAGTCGGGCCCCGATACCCAGCCGTTTCTCCTGGCGCTCAACACACGCATTTACAACGACTTCGAGCAGATAATCAGGCACGAGGGGCCGCCCTACCCCGCCGAGGTTACGCTCGGCTACGGGCGCGGCGCGTGCCGGGACCTCACCATGCTCTTCATCGAGGCGTGCAGGTCGGTCGGCCTCGCCGCGAGGTTCGTCAGCGGCTATAGGGAGGTCGAGCTCATGAGCGGGGAGAGGCAGCTCCACGCCTGGGCCGAGGTGTATCTCCCCGGCGGAGGATGGAGAGGATACGATCCCTCGAACGGGCTGGCAGTCTCCGACTCTCACGTCGCAGTCGCCGCGGGTGTCATCCCCGAAGAAGCCGCACCGGTCACTGGCTCATACAGAGGCAGCGGCGCCCGCTCCATAATTGACTTCGACATAGAGATCACGGTCGAAGAACCGGTAGAGGGATAGCGCACCACGTGCGCAGGAAATCGACGTAGCAGGGACTGTGATATTGCCAACAGCCGCGCGGCTACGCTTTTAATCTCTTATTCCGCTACGTTTAAAACCACACTACGTGTGTCATTTCGAGTGCACATGAGAAATCTTGTTTTTCAAAAGATAGTTCTCTCACGTTCGTTCGAGATGACAAACCAGGTTTTACTTTCGGCCAGATCATAATATTGCAAGCTGCCCCGCAGCGAAGCAATACACTTCCGGGACGTCGAAATTGG
>JAGVLR010000095.1 GCA_020054175.1 Candidatus Dadabacteria bacterium | reverse complement strand
TGCTCGGGGTGGTTCTTGTTGTACGGCGTCAGCAGAAGGCCGCCCGGGCCCGAGTGGCATTCGCGTATGATGACCCCCTCGCCCGGCACCGAAATCGCATAGAGGCCGCCTGAGACGATTTCCCTCGCCCTCACGTCTATCACGACGCAGGCCCCGTCCATTATGAGCTTTTCCATAGCCGCCCCGCTGTTGTATATGAATATGTGACCGTCGTCGAGCCGGCCGCTCCCGTCGCCCTCGTCAACCGCTAAGAATTTGGCAAGTTCCATCACGCGCTCTTCTCCTCGAGTGTATATGTGACCGCGCTTCCCGCGCCGCGGGATTAACGGTTTCCGCGCCATGCAGAGGGGGGATCGGCGCGAGAGAGAGGGCCGGCCGTCGGGCCCCCTTCTGCGCCATGAGTGAGCGCTCTGACGCGGGCGGCTTCGAGCCGGCCGCACCACGCGAGCGCCTCCCCTTCTCATAAAACCCGTGCTAATCAAAGCACGGTATGATTATCTAAAAAACGCGAATTTATTTCAATCGGGGAAACCCTGTATTCGAATCAGGGTAGTTATGTATTTATTGAGCTTAACAGGCTGTAACTACAGGATAATTATTTTACGAAAAAATTTTCACGAGAGTGAAAATAGTTGGAATTTCGGCCCTTTTCAGAGGCCCGTGGAGGGGGTTTTAGAGGCCCCTTCCGCAAAAATGAATGAGTTTACACCTATTGCGGGTACGTTCTACCCTGCACTTTCGCCCTGACGAGCGTGTACCTGACCTCGCCCCTCGCGGATTCGTGCTCGTGGGATATAAGCCCGACGCCCTTCGCGTAAACGTCCTTAAACCAGAACGGGGTTCCCTTTGGAATCGTCACGACGAGAACGTCGCTGAACTCGCCCGCTGGGGTTTTGATCGTTTCCTTCGGATACTCGATCACTACGTCGTCCGTGTAAAAAGGCTTCGTTTTGCCCTGGCTCGTGGTCATGATCTCGCCCCCCGGAAGAACCTGCATGCTCACGCCCGACATGCCGAAAAATCTTTCATATACCGACCACCCGCCCGACTCCGCGACTATATTGTTCGTTAGCTCGGCGCTCCCTTTCGGCGACTCGACGGAATAGGTCCATTCGTTCCCGCGGTCGAGCGGCAGGTAAGCCGCGACCGGATTGTCCGTCGCCAGGAGCACGTTCGTATACTTCGACTCCTGCCCGAGCGACGTCCCCGTGGCTACCGCCCCCTGGCTGCTCACGTCGACGAACCTCGCCGACGAAGCGTCCGCGAGCCCCGTAGCCTTAAGCACGATGAACGGATACGACGTCTCTCCGGATTCGGGCGAAGGCCCCGTAAGGTCGTCCGTGTAGTAGACTTCCACTCCGCCGCCCGACGCCCCGGCCACGTCCTTTATTTCAATGGCCCCGTCCGTCGGGCTGCCGGGTACGACGACCAGCACCGCATCTTTGGAGAAATCCACTTCCGGAAGATTCTCGATATCCAGCGATTCCGCCGCCCCGGCGAGAGTTTCGCCGTCCTTGACGAGCGCGCTGCCCGCCGCCGGCTTTTCAGCCGTGCGCCCCTCGGCGATGGTTTCATACCCCGATCCCTGGGCCCCGGCCATGTACGCCGGAACGGCAATCAGCAGTATCATAAGAAAGGTTAGAATACGCAGCGACATATTTATTCTCCTGGTGAGGCTTAATAGAAAAATATTACCATTCGTTCCCGCCTGAAGCGAAAAAAAAACCGGCCATCGGCCGGCGGCAAAATCCACACCCTCCCCGCGTTACTTAATTTTCACGGGGTCTCTTCGGCGCAGCTTCATCCGAAATTCCTGATTACATCCCTGAACTCCTCGATCTTGAAGGGCTTCGAGAGAAACCTGTTCCCCGTCTCTTCGATGAAATCGAGCGTTTCGGTGCTCGGATCGCCCGTGATGAAGAGTATCCTCCCTTCGAGGCCCGTGCCCATGGCCTTAAGCCTTTTGAAGAATTCCTTACCGTTCATCTGCGGCATTTTAATGTCGCATACGACGAAGTCGTAATCGATGTTGCCGAGCCTGGAGAGCGCCTCCTCGCCGTTCGTCGCCACCTCTACCCCGTAGCCGTCGCTTTCGAGAATCCCCGTGACGAGCGCCGTGACAAGCTCTTCGTCCTCGACTATCAAGACGCTCCGGCCGTTCTTCGGGCTGACGGACCCCGGCTGCGGCACGCTCTCCTCTTCCTTGTCGACCCCGAGATAGTCCTTGATATCGAGCACCGGCAGAGTTATCGTGAACGCCGTTCCGATCCCCGGCCCGCTTTCGACTCTAATATTCCCGTCGTGCTCCTTTATTATTCCGTACGATACAGAAAGGCCCAGTCCCGTGCCGACGCCTGTCGGCTTCGTCGTGAAGAACGGGTCGAATATCTTGTTCTGTATGTCCGCCAGTATGCCCGGGCCCGAATCGCGGAACGCCACCTCTATCATCCCCGCGTCGTTCATCCGGCTCGTGATCTCGAGCCGCGCCTCCTGCGACCGCGACGATGCCAGGGCGTGATACGCGTTGAGTATTATGTTCGTAAACACCTGCTGTATCTGGTTCGAATCGAGCATCGTTTTCGGGAGATCAGGGTCGAGGTCTCTCACGACATCGATGTTTTCGGGATTAAGCTGATACTGCCGGAACTCTATCGAACTCTCGAGTATCTCGTTGACGTCGGAATATTCCCTCCGCGGCTTGTCCTTACGCGCGAACGAGAGGAGATTCTCGACGATCTTTCTGACCTTGTCGGCCGACTGGTGTATCACCTGCAGAAACCTGTCGCGCTTTTCCGTCTCGATGTCCGTCTGCACGAGAAGCATCTGCGAGTATCCGAGAATAGGCGTAAGCGGGTTGTTGATTTCGTGCGCTATGCTGGAGACGAGCTGCCCGAGCGACGCGAGCTTTTCCGACTGTATGAGCTGGTCCTGCGTCGATTTCAGGTCCGTGTAAAGGTTTTCGAGCTCTATCGCCCTTTCCCTCGACTCGTCCAGCATCTTCACTTTCGCTATAGCCGTCCCCATCTGGTTCCCGAGCGAAAGCATTATCTTGAGATCGCTCTTGTCGAACGACGCCTTTTCCGAGCTTCCGAAATGGATTACGCCAATCGTCTGGAGCCCGTACTTCATCGGCATCGAGAATACGACCTTCGGCGCGAGCCGCTTCCCCGCCGGGCCGAGCGGGTTATCCTGCAGCGATGCGGTGCTGTAATATAGAGGCTCGCCCGACTTTATCACGCGCCAGGTTACCCCCTCGGATTCGGGAACGATAGAGGCGTTCGCGATGTAATCCTCGCTGAGGCCTTTATCGAGCTTGAGGACCGCCGCCCGCCCGCCGCCGTCGTCCTGCTCGACGAGATAAAGCGCCATGGCGTCGTACACGCCGAGGTCCTTCGTCACTTCTAAAAACGTTTCGTACATGAAGCCGAGGTCCGCCGAGCGGTGCACCTTCTCCGCAAGCGCGCTGAGTATCGAGAGGTTCCTGTTCTTCTCCTCCAGCTCCTGGCGCTGCTTGGCCCGCGATATGGCTATGGCTATCTGGTTGCCGATAGTCGTCAGGAGCTCGACTTCGCTCCTCGTGAATTTTTCCTCTTTATATCTCGCGAACCAAATCACCCCGATCGGCTTCCCGCCGAGGAGTATAGGGAGGCCGAGCACGCCGTGAAAGCCGGCCCTCTTGCCGGCGGGGCCTATCTCGTCCGATTTGTGTATGTCTTCTATATTGAGTATCTGCCCCGTTTCGAGCACCTTACCAGTGATGCCGGAGCCCCTGGGTATAACCGAAGCGTGCGTGACGTAATCCTCGGGAAAATTGCGGTGCGACTGCATGACGGCGTTCTCGCCCGAATCGTCGAGGAGATAGATAGCCGCCATATTGACCTTATCCAGCTGCACGACAAGGTCCAGAGCGGTGTCGTAGATCTCCTTGAGGTCTGAAGACCTGTGAACCGCTTCGACTATTTTGATGAGCACCCTGAGGCTGTCCGCAATGCCTCTCGGGAGCTTTAGGGACTCTCGTATCTCCATCCTGGTCCCTTATTATAGCGTTTTAAGGCCATATTTCGCAAGTACTTTCAAGTACTTTCTTAAAAGCCGTTTTTGATAAAACCCGCCGATTCGCTATTATATTGGTACCACACCGGCGGACAACGTCCGCGGGAAACGGGCGTAGCGGGGCCGTGCCGTTCTCCCCCGCCGCGCGTCCGGTGGACTTACTCTTATCATTTGAGAGGTGTTAACGTGACTCTTTACTCGATCATTGCACTCGCCGCGCTGGCATTCGTCGCTGTATCGATGGTAGCAGCCGGCAGCGAAACCGCTGAACAGAAATCCGGCAATCCGGAAGGCGCGAAGGAAATCCAGGCCCGCGAAGCCCGCTCACTCATTGAGCAGAGGAAGTCGGACGGCCTCGTCATATTAGACGTCAGGACAGCCATGGAATTCGGCGACGGTCACATCAACGGCGCCGTGAACGTTGACTACAAGGCGGAGGATTTCAGGGAGAAGCTCTCCGCTCTCGACACCTCGGCGACGTACGTCGTCTACTGCCGCTCCGGCAGGAGAAGCACCGAGGCGACGGAAATAATGGAAGAAATGGGCTTCACCGATATTTATCACCTGGAAGACGGAGTCCTCGGCTGGCACAAAGCCGGCCTTCCCCTCACCCGCTAACGGGCCGCGCCCGTTGGCTACCGACGTAGCTGGTGGTAATGCTGTTTTCCACCTCAGTGCGAACGCTGCATATTTCACCCTGCCTGCCAGTTCGGAAATCACACTACGTGTGCGGGCCGCGCCCGTTGGCAATCGCCGTAGCAGGAGATGATGCCATAATCACCCTCGCGCGTCCGGTGCCTTGAATCTCCTATCTTGCTACGTCCGTCATTGCGAGGGAGCGTCTTCCGCGACCGCGGCAATCTTCTTTTAATCCGCAAAACAATCCATCAGAAATCTCTTTTTCCCCCCTTAGAAAAAGGGGGGCGGGGGGGATTAAAAAAAGCCTCCGCCGGCAATCGGCGTAGCGGTAGCATTACCATCATCGACTGATGCACGTTCCAACGGAACACATCAAATTGCGAGCTGCCCCCAGCGAAGCAATACCCCTCCGGGACGTCAAAATTGGCGTGAAAAAAATCGAGCGGATGAGCGTTAAAAATCTTATCAGGGGTTGGGGTGGGTATAAGATTTAGCGAAGAAACGAAGATTTTTAGGCGGACAGTGTCCGCTGACTTTCGAAGTAGCAGCAGTCTTGCTATTACCATCTGACGCACTTCCAGTGACCTTAGCAACGACCGGGCTATATCGAAAAAAGACACTACGTGTCCCCCGTCCCGTGACTTTTG
>JAGVLR010000169.1 GCA_020054175.1 Candidatus Dadabacteria bacterium | reverse complement strand
TCGATGGCCGTTTTCGTATTCATAGTGCTGTGGGGTTTTCCGAAGATCGGCAGGTGGTTTTTCAAGAATATCAACGACGGCATATCACAGTACATATTCGTTATGGCGATTGTGTTCGCCGGGGCGTTTCTGGCGGAGGTAGCCGGAATCGAGGCCATCGTGGGCGCGTTCCTCGCGGGGCTTGCCCTAAACAGTCTCATTCCTCACGCATCTCCCCTCATGAACAGGGTGGAGTTCGTCGGGAATTCGCTCTTCATACCGTTTTTCCTCATAGGCGTCGGCATGCTAGTAGACATGAGGGTTCTCTTCAAAGGCACGGAGGCGATCATCGTCGCGGCGACGATGATAATCGTGGCTCTCATAGGCAAGTGGGCGCCTGCGCGGCTTACCCAAAAGATATTCGGCTATACGTCCGCCGAAGGGGGCATCATATTCGGGCTCAGCAATTCCCAGGCGGCGGCGACCCTGGCCGCTGTGCTCGTCGGTTATAACCTCGGAATCCTCAACGAAAACGTGCTCAACGGCACTATTCTCATGATCCTCGCGACGTGTCTCATAAGCTCTTTCGCAACTGAAAAAGCGGGCCGCGAGCTCGCTATCGCCGAGAGCGCGAAGAGGCCCGACCTCTCCGAGACCCCGGAGAAGATACTTGTTCCGATATCCAATCCCGATACGATAGAGCGGCTGATAGATCTTGCCGTGCTGATAAAGAACCCGGATTCGAACCAGCCGATATACGCGCTGGAGGTTATTAGAGACGATCACGAGAGCAGGGAGAACGTCGTCATCAGCCACAGGATGCTCGAAAAGGCGGTCGAGCATGCCTCCGCCACGAATACGGATGTCAGGGTTATAAGCAGGGTGGATCTGAACATCGCGAACGGGATCCTCCGGGCGGTGAAGGAAAATGTCATAACCGAGATCATCATAGGCTGGAATGCCAGGCTTTCGACGAGGGACAAGATATTCGGGTCGGTTCTCGACAACGTGCTCGAAGAGACGGAGCAGATGGTCCTCGTGACGAATATTGTGGAGCCCCTTAACACCGTAAAGCGTATAAGAGTTATGGTGCCCCGGAACGCGGAGTACGAAATCGGATATTACAGGTGGATAAGGGTCGTCAAGACGCTTTCGAAGCAGCTCGGGGCGGCCGTGGAGTTCAAGGGCTCCGAAGCCTCCATGAAAAAGCTCGAGTCGGCCGTTAAAGACTCGAAGCCCGAGATAGAGGCGAAGTACATTTCGGACGATTACTGGAGAGGGTTTCTGAGCGTGCTGAAGGAAGGCGGCAGCGACGATCTTCTTATCGTGATAAGCGCGAGGGAGGGAACGATATCGTATGAGAAATATCTCGACAGGGTGCCGGCGATGCTGTCGAGGTACGTTTCGGACAAGGGCTTCATAGTGCTCTATCCCGAGCAGCACGGGGTGAATTATTTCGTCAGTTACTGACGGAGCCGGTATCATAAGATCGGACAGGCCGGAGCAGAGGAGTGGCGGGAAACAACGAACGAGGAGGCTGCCATGGATTCCGAAGCTAAAAAAACGCATCAAGTCGTCATACTCGGGGGCGGGTTCGGCGGGCTCTACGCGGCCAAGAAGCTTTCGAAGCTCGGCATAAGGGTTACGCTCGTCGATAAAAGAAACTTCCACCTTTTTCAGCCGCTCCTGTATCAGGTAGCCGCCGGATGGCTTTCTCCCGGGGAGATCGCCTCGCCCCTCAGAATGGTTTTAAACCGCTACAAGAACACCCACGTCTACCAGGCCGAGGTTACTGACATCCTGCCCGACGAGAAAACTGTCGTCCTCAGGGACGGTAAGCTGACGTATGACACGCTGATCATAGCCACCGGCTCTCACCATCACTACTTCGGGCGCGAGGAATGGGCGAAGGACGCCCCGGGGCTGAAAACCGTCGAGGATGCGCTGGTGATGAGAAAGAAGATTCTACTATCCTTCGAGGCGGCCGAAAGGGAGCCCGACCCGAACATCCAGCGGGAGTGGATGACGTTTCTTATCGTCGGCGCGGGGCCGACCGGGGTCGAGCTTGCGGGCACGATAGGAGAGCTCGCGCGGACGACGCTCAAGAATGATTTCAGAAATATAGACACGCGCCAGACGTGCATAGTGCTTATCGAGGGCAGGGACCATGTTCTCCCCGCCTATCCCGAAGAGCTTTCGAAAAAGGCCGAAGAGTCGTTGAGGAACCTCGGAGTAACGATAAGACTCAACACGCTCGTCACAGAGATAAAAGGGAACAGGGTCCATATACTGAGAAACGGCGTTCCGGAAATTATACAGTCGAGGACTATTCTCTGGACAGCGGGAGTTAAGGCATCCGTTCTCGGGAAAGTGCTCCAGGAAAAAGCCGGGGCCGAGCTCGACAACGGCGGAAGGGTGATGGTGGCTCCGGATCTCAGCGTACCGGGCCGCCACGACATATTCGTTATAGGGGACCTCGCGAATTTTTCTTACCAGGGCGGAGCGCCGCTCCCGGGGGTCGCACCCGTCGCGATGCAGGAGGGGAGCTACGTCGCAGGGCTGATAGCGGACAGGCTCGCCGGGAAGGAGACGAAGGACTTCAGGTACTTCGACAAGGGGAACCTCGCCGTTATAGGACGGAACGCCGCCGTGGCCGATATCGGAAAACTCAAGCTTGCCGGCTTTCCCGC
>JAGVLR010000258.1 GCA_020054175.1 Candidatus Dadabacteria bacterium | reverse complement strand
TGCCACGATGATGCTTTACTGAATTACCTTTGCCGCGGTGGCGTTCTATAGAATGCCCTTTATCGTAATAGTAGTATTGGTCGGCAGAGCTTGAAAGCGCAGAGCCGAATAACATCATGGTGAGGACGATGAATGCCGAAGTTATGAATTTCTTCATTTTGTTTTACCTCCCGTCAAAATTCTTCTCTAACCCGCGCCATTATGTATAGACTGTGTCTTCACTATTCCTGACGTCAGTCTTTGTAATAGTAGTATTCGACGTCGCCGTCAGGCTCGACGTAATAACGGTATTCCACGTCATTGTCAGGCTCTATGTAACGGTACTCGCGATACTCCACCTCGTTGTCAGGTTCCGCGTAGCGGTACTCGCGATACTCGACGTTGTTATAAGGGTCTACATAATAAACCCTGTGCTGCCGGGTCTCCCGCTTCTTTATTATCGTGGTGCTCGGGGCGTCATACTGCCCCGGCCACGACCGCTTCATGTAGTCGGGCGTAGTGCCGTAATAGTATTCGTCCGCTGAGCTCGATAACGATGGACTGAAAGCAAAAACTCCAAGGGCCAGTGCCGCTGCAATCATGAATTTCCTCATTTTCTTTCACCTCCCGGGAAGAATCCCAGTCTTGTTGTTACTTCTTATTGCTACTCGTGATGGTAGTGCAAGGGCCGTGCCAGCCTTGGAGGAGGTGATGAAATATAGAAAAGATAAGGGGCATTTGCCGTGATATTGTCCACTTTTCTACAGGGGGCAAACGGGCGCTTCCGTACGATCTCATACATCTCCGACTGTTAACGAGGGTACAGACCGATGCCCTTATCTTCGCGGAGATACTTTAATTAAAGCCGGAAGACTTCGAAGAGGTACTTTCAGCGTCGTTTTCAGGGTTCTTGAACAGCCCGAGTAATCCGCTCATAAGGAGGGACGCGAATGGCATAGGATCGCGAATGGAGAGGACGGCGAAAGACTTAACGCCGTAAAGGGATTTAATCCAATCCGTAATGGAAAGTTTCCTGTCCCTGTAATATTCCCACGAGGCCTGGAGGTCGCGGTGAAACGAGATCCACTTCGTGCCCTTGTACATCTGCTCTCTGTTCGGAGGAAGCGGCAGTCCCAGGGCATCGCAGTACATCGTGTAAAGCAGCGGCACTCCGGCGGCTTCCGTCAATGCTATTCTCGTGACGGGGCGGCCGACATTGGCCTCGATTATATAGTATTTGCCGCTCTCATCGTCGAGCTTGTATTCGACGGAGCCGATGCCGGCGAACCCGGTACTCGAAAGGAGATCGCGTGTTATGCCGGCCACCTCGTCGTTCATGCATTCTTCCGCAAGGCAGGCGTCGCCGTTTTCCGTGTACCATTGCCGGAGCTTACTGGAAATGAAAGACACTCGCCGCTCGCCATTCCTGTCGTAATAAAAAATGCAGGAGTAGAGCTTCGAGTCATCACCTTTTATCCACTTCTGTACTATCATTCTATCCGTAATCTCCGAGCCATTTTCGAAAACTCCGCGCAGCTCCTCCCGCGTGTTCACCTTTATCACCTTGTCATTGAAGCATTCGATCCATTCCGCCGATTTCAGCGCCGGTTTTATGATATAAGGCAAGTCCGCTTCCGCGAGTATCGTTTCGAGATCGGATTTCTTCTCCGGAAAGAATGTAGCAGGCACGGGAAAACCGTTTTCTTCGGCATATCTGTAAAAGCTTTCCTTATTCATATACATCGAGAGAACGTCGTCATCCGGCATAACGAAATTATAAAATTCACGGAGAGCCTTCCTGTTGGCAGAGATGATGCGGACGCTCTCGTCGCTGCACGGAAAAAGGACGGGTTTCGATTTAAACCTTCCGGTGAGGCCGAGCAAGGTTCTCACGAGCCCTTCGCCCGATGTATCTGTGAAGAAAACCTCGCGGCACGAATTCGTTTTAACGCAGTAATGCCCGGGATCGTCAGCAATTCCGACGACCGGCACGCCGTAGCGCGATAGTATCCTCGCCGTATCCAGCCCGGTTATGGAATCGAGCTTGATAACAATAGCGGGGGGCGTGTTCGTTATTTTCCCTTTAGCCATAAGGATTTTCAGCATTATATACGGTTCAGGGGGATTGGCGAATTCGCAAACGAAGCGTCATCGCAGGAATATCCGCGTATTCGCGTTTCAAATTTTAGGGGAGAGAAAATCGGCCCCCGGCCGGCGCTTACAAAAGCTTCGCCAGATCTTCTTCCGGGAATTCTATGGGCTCGACTGCTTCGTCGATGTTCTTTCTGAAATTAGAGAGGCTCTCTCCCTTGAGATAGCAGGTGAGGAGAGACCTTATATGCTTGTGCATCACGACGAGGACCTTTTCGCCGGGATACGCGAGCGCGATTTCCTTTATAGCCTTCCTTATACGCTGCTGCACCTCTTCGAGCGTTTCGGGGGCGTTCGGTATCGGTATGCTGGCGTCGCCGTCCATGAACCATTCCTTGAATCTCGTCGACGGATCGGCCAGGAGTTCGTCGTACTTTTGCCCGTTCCAGTCCCCATGGTCGAGCTCCTTCAGTCCCTGGTGTATGTCGAGCGGTATGCCGAGGCTGTCTGCGTAAAACTTGGAAGTCTGATGCGCGCGCTGAAGCGGGCTCGACACTATCCTGTCGAATCCGTAGCTCTCCACCAGGGGCAGTGTTTCCTTCGCCTCGTTCCAGCCGAAATCGCAGAGCGGAAGGTCGGTCGAGCCGATAAGCCTCCTTTCGAGGTTCCATTCCGTCTTGCAGTGGCGTCCGAGATAAAGTTTCGCTGTTTTCACCGGCTCATTCTTCCTTTTATAAGAGGGGTATAACGAGTCTCGTGCTTCCAGACCGAGCGCTCAATCAAGGCAACAATATACCAAAGGCAGGGCGATTCGCAACAAGCAACCTAGTTCGCAGAGCCCGCTACCTTCCGGGTTTCGCCGTCGCCGGGCTCGGGAATGAGCCCATGCCGCCTCAAATCGGGCAGGTATCTTCCGCCAAGCATCACGCGGCCGCTGACAACGCCTTCGCTGAGCCTCTTTACCAGATAATCCTTATCGAGCCCCAGCAGGTTGACGCCATGGTCGGACTCGACGAGGCACAGCATCCTGACGTCTTTCCCGTTCCTGTTGGCGACTTCATAAATCGCCGAATAATTGAGAAGAGCCGCTTCGATGGTGCCGCACGGAAGTGACGGGTTACGCGCCCCGGCGAAGTATTCGCTTTCGGCAAACCATGTCGGATCGGGGTAGCCGTGGAAATGGAGTATCGGGAGGCCGTCCTTTATAAGCTCCGGCATATAGAGCGCTGCCCCGAGGGCCTGCGCGAGTATTACGTAGGTATCGAACGACGGGCGAATATCTTTTCTGTGAAGATCGACGCCGCGCGGGGTTTCGAGATAGAGCTTGCCCTTTATAAGGCCTATCCTGACTATGTCGGTATTGTAATCGAGGTTGGTTTTGTCGCTTCCGGAGCGGGAAGTGACAATCCAGATGTCCGGCACCTGCTGATAGGTTTCCTCGCCCCTTATCGTCGTTTTGACGTACCACCTGCCGGAGCCGCTCTCCCTCACGCCGGGGTCGTCAAGGCTTTCGACGATGTCGAAAGTTTCCCATTCTTCCTTGCCGACTGTTACGGGCCCTTCGTAGCCGGGCGATTCCGCTATGGCTATGAAGCCGTAGGATACCCCCGTTCTGCCTTCGAGAATCGTTTCGACGACGTCCCTGTGCGAGAGCCTCGATACCTTCTCGCTGAACTTCGAGCCCCGGGGGAAAAGGGCTGTCGGCTCGACGCGCCTTCCGAGCTCGGCGAGCTGCTTCGCGAAGACGGAGTCCGACGGGTCGTACTCGCCCTTTTTGAATCTTGTGAGGACGGGGGGCTTTATCGGTGCGTAAATCTTCGGGATGAGCGACGTCACCACGAACTCGTCGAGCTCGTCGTTCATATATATCGAGTCCGACAGGTTCATGTTAACGAGCGAGAATTTATCCGGCGCTATGCCCATCACGATTTCCGACATCGTGCTGATGAGGTTCTTCAGGCCTATGGCTATTTTGCGGTCGTATGTCGTGCTGCCGTCGGCGAATTCCGGCTCGAGCGGCATCAGCGTGATTATCTGGGTGTTGAACGGGTCTTGAACGTATCTGGCTGTGAAATCGTCCGCCCAGCCGCTTATTTTGAGTATCTCCATGACGGAGCGGTTGGGTTTTCTCGTATGGACGTATATGCTTTCGGCGAGCCTGCTGAAAAGAGTCCTCGTCAGGGAATATTCTCTCTTCACGTCGACGACGGCGTGTATGCTGCTCTTTACCTTTCTCGTGCGGAGAAGCTTCGAGACCAGCCCTGTCGGCACATCGGCGGCATCGTCCCAGGGGATGACCTGAACGCCGTTCTGGCGGAGCCTCTGTTCCAGCTTTTCCCTGAATCTTATTACTATCTGGTTTCCGTAATCCCTCGGAAGAGGCCTGAACGTGACCCTGACCTTCTTCGCCATTTCGAGCGGCATCCTCGGGTTTACGAGATCTTTGTGTACTGGCATTCCGGCGAGGCCGATTATAGTTTTAAGCTCAAGATCGGCTAACCTTTGATTATCCATTTTTTCTCCGAATATTCCGCGTCCGCTCCCGCTTTGCCATGCGCCGAATGGTGTTGTATCAATGCCCGTGGGCGTCAGATTAGTTAATTAAAGTTCTTATTTAATTTTCCTGATGATGACCATCATCATTATAGACTATCGGGAAGAGTTACTCAATAAATGCAAACGCGGATTTTATGAGGAATTATTATAGTCGATGGTTGAAATAAAACAACGCCGGGGCGTTTTTTCACGAAAGAGCGTTCAGAACTCGCCTTCCTTTTCGATGACTTCCTCCATTTGTTCCCTGACGATTCTCATCAACTCTTCCCGCCCTTCCCTGCCGCGCGGAAGGTCGCCCGGATAGACGGGCTTGAGAATCCTCACCTTCATTGTTCCGGGATTGACCACCCAGGAAGTTTTGGCGTATATCTTTGCGCCGCCCATCATCACCATGGGCACAATCGGAACACCGGCCAGCATCGCGATGAAAAACCCGCCCTTCTGAAAAGGGAGGAGCTTTCCGTCCTTGCTGCGCGTGCCCTCGGGGGCTATCAGAACAGACGGGCCCGAGCGTATGCGCTCCGCTATTTTCTTTACCTCTTTCGTATCCCTTTCCGAGCCGTCCCTTGCGACGAAATAATGCCCCGCCACCTTCGACACCCATCCTATGAACGGCATGTCGAGGACCTCTTTTTTCATTACCGCTTTCCAGTCTATCGGCAGAACGGCCATGAACGTGAATATATCGAAAACGCTCTGGTGGTTATACATTATTATGCATGGCTCTTTCGGTATGTTTTCGAGCCCCATAACGTCGAGCTTCACGCCTGTCGTGAAGATGATCAGCCAGCCCCACGGCCTTACGGCATATTTAATCGCGGACGAGGGCGAAATGAAGGCCAGAGTAATGCCGATTATTCCGAAAACGAGCGTATATGTGAGAAACGCCAGCCAGTAAGCAATTGTTTTTAATATTTTAATCATTTCAGATTTTTATTTTTCCCGTGATATATATGAAATTCGCTGGGTTTGTCCGAGAGCCGGGCCGCACTGTTGCTGCCTCGCGGCTAATCCTTGTCGGCCGCCGTAATCACCTTAAGCGCCCCCGGCAGTATGCTGATCTTATGCGTACCCGGCCTTAAATAAAAGGGCTCGCCGTCCATGTGCGCCGGCAGCGCCCGTTCGACGGTAATTTCCATCTCGAGACCGCGCCTGAGCTCGACCTCTTCAAGCCCGGCGTGCGTGCCTGAAAGCACTTTGGGTATCTTGATAAGCCTCTGGAAGGCCTGCATATCCTTTATTATATGAAAATCGAGGAGTCCGTCCCCCACGCTCGCCTCCGGAGCGAGCTTGAACTTCCCGCCCTGGTACATGCCGTTGGACGCTCCGGCCAGAAGGAGCCGGCCATTATACTCCCAGTCGCCTATTTTTACGCCGGTCACGAAGCCCTTGAACGACAACGCCTCCTGCACGGCCCCGAATATATACCCGAGCTGGCCCCGGAACAGCTTCAGCTTCTTGAAGCGGTGAGACACCGCGCCGTCGAGCCCTATCCCGAGCCCGTTTATAAAGAACCTGTCCCCGAGCCTCCCGACGTCCACCACTCTTACGTTGCCCGAAAAGAGCGTTTCCAGGGCGCGCACCGGATCGAGCGGCACGCCCGCGGCCTTCGGGAAGTCGTTCCCGCTGCCGGTTGGTATAGTCCCGAAAATGACCTGCGATCCTAAAAGGCCGTTTACGACCTCGTGAGACGTTCCGTCGCCACCGGCGGAGATGATGTGAGTATATCCCCTCTCCGCCCCTTCGCGGGCAAACCCCGCCGCATCGCCCGGGACGCGCGTTATTCTGAAATCGAACTTCGCGCCCCTTTTTTCAATGTTGGATTTAAGCGAATTGAACAGGCCCGCAGTTTTCCCCTGCCCCGCAGCCGGGTTGATAATAAACAGGTATCGCGGCTCTTTTAAATTCCCGTGCATGGAGTAAAATCTAAGCTCCATGAAACATAGCATTTTTCAAGAAGGATATCAAAGCGTTTGAGCGAACGCTTGATAAAGGTTATATTTTATGTTAATAAACTCCGTTTACCCAAACTAAAATCGGTACAAATCAGGAGGCATTTTAATGGTTGAAGAAACGCAACCTACAGAGCAGGTAAGTGAAGTAATAAGCATGAAGCAGCTCCTCGAAGCGGGGGTTCATTTCGGCCACCAGATAAGCCATTGGAACCCTAAAATGAAGGAGTTTATATTCGGCAGCAGAAACGGCATACACATAATAGACCTCCAGCAAACGGTGGGGCTATTCAGGAAGGCTTACAATTTTGCCAGAGACACGGTCGCCGGAGGGGGCGAAATCCTCTTCGTGGGCACCAAGAAGCAGGCCCAGGGCATAATATCCGAAGAGACCACGAGAGCGGGAATGCCGTTCGTCAACACCAGATGGCTCGGCGGAACACTGACCAATTTCAACACGATAAGGTCGCGTGTGGACTATCTCCTCGAGCTTAAGAAGATGGAAGAAGAAGGCCAGATGGAACACCTCCCGAAAAAAGAGGCCAAGGGACTCAAGAGGGAGATGGAAAAGCTGCAGCTTCTCCTTGGCGGAATAACAACCATGAAAAGGATTCCGCAGGCCCTTTACATCGTCGACACGAGGAAGGAGCATATAGCGGTGCACGAGGCCAGAAGGCTCGGCCTTCCGATCATCGCCGTCGTCGACACCAACTCCGACCCGGCCGATGCGGATTACGTCATCCCGAGCAACGACGACGCGATAAGGGCGATAAAGCTCTTCACGTCGAGAATCGCCGACGCCTGCGTCGAAGGGAAGCACATATACGAGCAGAAGCTCCAGGCGGGAGAGGTTACAAAGAAGCCGGACCAGGAGCAGGTTGTCGTCGAAAGGAAGGTATTCGTGTTCAAGGAATTCGGCGACGGTGCGGCACAGGACAATTCGACCTCGGTCGCTGTTTCCGAAAGCCCAGCCGTGCAGGGTGTTCCTCAGGAAGCCGGCCCGGCAAAGGAAAAACAGAAGCCTCAGCCGCCAGCCGCAAAGCCTTCGGCCGAAGAGGAAGAAGACACCTATACCTACAAGGATTCGCCCGAAAAGGAAAGCTGATCCGAGTTTCGGTACGCGTATCGTTTCCCTGATTTGTCCGATTCATACAAGAAATGAAGGAGGGACCATTCTAAAATGGCCGATATTACTGCACAGATGGTAAAAGAGATAAGGGACAGGACGGGAGCGCCGTTCATCGACTGCAAAAAGGCGCTCGAAGAGGTCGGGGGTGATTTCGACAAGGCAATAGAGATACTGAAAATTAAAGGCGTCGCCAAGGCTTCGAAGAAAGTCGGCCGCGAGACGCCGGAAGGCGCGATAGTCGCCTACGTGCACGCAGGAGGCAAGATCGGCGTCATGGTCGAGGTCAACTGCGAAACTGACTTCGTTGCGAGGAACGATGATTTCCAGACCTTCGCCAAGGAAGTCGCCATGCAGATTGCGGCAAATAGCCCGAAGTACGTCAGCAGGGACGACATACCCGAGGCCGAGCTCGAAAAGGAAAAAGAGATAATGAAGGCCCAGGTCATCGAGTCCGGAAAGCCCGCCAACATGGCCGATAAGATCGCCGAAGGGAAGATAGAAAAGTTCTTCGAAGAAGTCTGCCTTCTCGATCAGGTTTATATAAGGGACTCGAAGGTCAAGATAAACGACCTGCTTCAGGCCCTCATAGCCAAGGTCGGCGAGAACATAAAAGTCAGAAGATTTACCCGCTATCAGCTCGGCGAATCGCTGGATTAACCCTGGAGGAAAATGAGTTCCGCAGAAACCAAACCGACGCTAAAATATAAGAAGATACTCCTTAAGCTCAGCGGAGAGGCGCTCCAGGGCCCGGACGGCTATGGAATCAGCTCGAAGGCCTTAGAAGCCATATCCGAAGAGATTGCGGAAGTTTACGAGCTTGGCGCCCAGATGGCCGTGGTCATCGGCGGCGGCAATATATTCAGGGGGGTTAAGGGGGCTGAGACAGGGATTGACAGATCGACGGGCGACTACATGGGCATGCTCGCGACCGTTATAAACGCGCTGGCGCTCCAGGATTCGCTCGAAAAGAAAGGCATTTTGACGAGGGTGCAGACCGCGCTCGAAATAAAGCAGGTCGCTGAACCCTATATCAGGCGAAGGGCGATGCGGCACCTCGAAAAAGGGAGGGTCGTTATCTTCGCCGCCGGCACGGGAAATCCGTTCTTTACTACGGACACCGCTGCCACGCTGAGGGCGCTCGAAATCGGGGCCGATCTCATACTCAAGGCGACAAAGGTCGACGGCGTATACAACAAGGACCCTATGAAGCATAAGGACGCCGTCAAATTCAAGGAGCTCACGTACATGGAAGTCCTCCAGAAAGAGCTCAAAATCATGGACGCGACGGCCATATCCCTCTGCATGCAGGGCAACATCCCCATAATTGTTTTCAATCTCTTCGAAAGAGGCAACATCAAGAAAGTAATCACGGGCAAAGAGATAGGAACAAAGGTAAGGAGCGATAAAGATGAGTGACGAAACCGGTTTGAAACATATAGTCGACGAAACGGAAGAAAAGATGTCGAAGTCTGTTCACGCCTTCGACTCCGAGCTTTCCAAGATGCGTACAGGCAGGGCTTCGACATCCCTGGTCGAGCATATACTGGTCGATTATTACGGAACTCAGACACCCGTCAACCAGCTGGCCACTATATCCACACCCGAAGCCAGAACAGTGCTGATTCAGCCCTGGGACTCGAGCGCGATCTCAGCTATTGAGAAGGCAATAATGAAATCCGAGCTCGGCATAAACCCGGCGAACGACGGGAAGGTCATAAGGCTTTCACTCCCCGTGCTCACGGAAGAGCGCAGGAAGGATATGGTAAAGCAGGTCGGAAAGCTTGCCGAGGACTACCGCGTATCAATCAGGCAGATACGAAAGGACATGAACGGCAAGGTTAAGGACGCCGAGAAGGACCAGCACGTCCCCGAAGATGAAGCCAAGAAATTTCTTCATAGAATCCAGGAGCTTACGGATAAGTATATACTCCGTATAAACGAAAGGTTCGAGAAAAAAGAAAAGGAAATCCTCGAAATCTGACGCCCGGCCATATATCCGGGCTTTACGAATTCCTCCTATCCCGCCGTCCCGTCCTTCGTGGAATCCGTTGTGAGACGGGCCGAATAGCCATATAATTAGGCTTGAAAGACAAGGGAGCGCGGGGTATGAGAGATTCATTATCGAACCTTTTTTCCTATCTGTTCATGGTAACGGTCTCGATAGCGGCAATTACGATATTCGCCGCTCTCATAATATTTTTCAGATCGTTCACGATGGAAATAAGCGGGACTGAAGAGCTGGCCGGCTTTATGTTTCTTTACATTTTCATAGCCACCTGCATACTCTCGCCTATATTCCTCTACCTGTCGAACAGGCTCGAAAAATTCAAACGGCCTACGGACGGTTTGTAGCGTCGAAAAAGGCAAAACTGCACCTCTCTTCTCACGTACTCATGATTGTCCCATGGCTCGTTCCGCAGCCGATGAAGATTCTTTTCCCGAAAACAATAAAATTCCCCGCTGAAAGTGTGTAAAATATCATGAGGTGCCGGGTTTATAGTTTTAAGCAAATCAAGAGAGCAAAAGGGCTTTATAGATGAACCGCAGGAAAGCGCCGTCCGTGCTGATTTACTCGGACGACGCCACACGAAAAGAAATCGAAGAGGCCCTCGGGAGGCTTAAAGCGGAGACGGCGCCGGTATCCTCCCTGGCCGCCATAGGCGAGCGCTTAAAGGAGAGGTTTATAAACGTCGCCATTATCGACGCCTGCAGCGGCTCGCCGAAGATACCCGAGGCGCTGAACGCCATAAAGTCTATTTCGCCGGAAACCGAGATAATTCTTCTCGTACCGGGCGGCAAGCCCGTGGAATCCCCTTCCTCTCCAAACCTGGTCTACGCGAGCATTGAAAAGCCCGTCAACAAGAACTTCTTGTATACAATAACTTCAAAAGCCCTCGAAAAGCAGAGCCTTTCCAAAGCCGCAGTCCCTTCGGGGAGCGCACAGGCCACGGGAAATATACCGGGCGGAAGCCCTCTTCTTTCTTCCTCCGTCAACAGCCTTAACTCGGCGGTTACGATAACGGACATGAGCCTCAAGATCATATACGTGAACCCCGCACACGTCAGGACATTCGGCTATGCACCCGAGGAGCTCATGGGGAAGAAGAATTCCGTCCTCTATCCTTCCGACGACCCGTCTGGCGTCAGCGGAAAGATATACGAAGCGCTTTTAATGGTCGGCTGGGAGGGCGAAAGGCTCGCGCTCAGGAAGGATGGGAGCGCGTTCCAGGCATACGAGAAAACGTCGGTGATAAAGGACGCCTCGGGGAAACAGATAGGCATCGTCGGCATCATCGACGACATCACCTCCAGAAAGAGGCTCCAGCAGGCGCTCAAAGAATCCGAGGAACGCTACAGGTCGTTCGTCGAGACGGCCAGGAGCGCGATCATAGCCGTCGACGGCGACGGGAAGATAATTCTCTTCAACCCGGCGGCGGAGAAAATATTCGGACACTCGGCAGACGAAATGATTAATTCACAGTTCAGCTCCCTTTTTCCACCGGAGCAAAAAGATGCGCTCAGGCTCGAGCTTGGAAAGGGAAGCGGCGTCACCGCTCTCAGGGGCACTACGGCGGAGCTTACAGCCCTGAACAAGCATGGAGAGGAGTTCCCCATAGACGTCTCCTTTTCCACGTGCAGGGTGGACGGGAGGCCGATCACGACGGCTATCATATTCGATATAACCGAGAGGAAGAGCCTTCAGGAGCAGCTTCTCCAGTCGGCCAAGCTCGCGGCCATCGGGGAGCTCATATCGGGCGTCACGCACGAGGTTAATAACCCGCTCGCCGTGGTTATAGGTTATTCCGAGATGCTCCTTTCCGAGTCCGGAATTAATACCGAGGCTAAAGAGGCTGTAAAGTCGATTCACGGCGAGGCCGAGAGGGCGAAGAAGGTCATACAGAATCTCCTTTCCTTTGCGCGGAAACACAGCCCGCAGAAAGAGGTGATACAGGTAAACGACATACTCGAAAAGACGCTCGGGCTCACCGATTACGAAATGCGGAAGAACGGCGTCAAGATAATGCGCGACCTCGACCCCGAGCTGCCCGAAACCGTCGGCGACCCGAACCAGCTTCAGCAGGTGTTCTTAAATATCATCATCAACGCACAGCATGCGATGATGGACATGCCGGACGGCAGGCGCATAACAGTGAGGACGAGGGTTAAAGACAAACCCGGCGTGAGCAGCGCGGGCACGTCGTCTGTCATAGAGATCGCGTTCGAGGACAACGGGCCGGGCATACCGGAGAATGTAGCCAAGAAAATATTCGACCCGTTCTACACCACCAAACCCAAGGGCAAGGGAACGGGGCTCGGGCTTTCCGTATCGTTCGGAATAATAAGTGACCACGGCGGCACCATACAGGTAAAGCCGAACGAAGAACGCGGCGTTACGTTTTATATAGAAATTCCAGCTTGAGACCTTTAACTTAAGCGCCGACTTAAGCAGTAATCCTCTCCAGCCCGCCCATGTAGGGCCGAAGTTTTTCGGGGATGATTACGGAACCGCCCTCTTCCTGAAAGTTTTCGAGTATGGCCAGCAGCGTTCTTCCGACCGCGAGCCCGGAGCCGTTAAGCGTATGGACGAGGCGCGGCTTTCCTCCCCCCGAGGGCCTGTACCTGATGGCGGCCCTCCTCGCCTGAAAATCTGCGAAGTTGCTGCAGGAAGAAATTTCCCTGTATGTATTTTCGCTCGGAACCCAGACCTCAATGTCGTAAGTCTTTGTCGAGGAAAAGCCCATATCCCCCGTGCAGAGAAGCATTATCCTGAACGGAAGCCCTAAAAGCTCCAGCACTCGCGCGGCGTCGGCTGTCAGGGATTCGAGCTCGTCGAAAGAGCTTTCGGGATCCGCGAATTT
>JAGVLR010000085.1 GCA_020054175.1 Candidatus Dadabacteria bacterium | reverse complement strand
GCGCCTATGGAATCGAGCGCTCAGGAGAGCGGTCAGGGCGGTGCCGGCGAGCAGGACGTTCAGAGCCTTATAAGGTCGAATAAATCGGAGGCGCAGGCGGAAGGCTCGGGGAAGGCGGTCGCGCAGGCTCCGGCTCAGCAGACACAGGAGCAGAGGATACAGGAGCTCGAAAGGAAGCTCCAGAGCGTAACGGAAGAGCTTCAGGGGCTGAGGTCGGAGGGAGTACCCGACGACAGGCTTCAGTCTATAGAAGAGAAGCTCAGCATTCTCGCTCAGGAAATAGACAACATAAAGCAGGTTTCCGTAATACCGGAACCTACTTACGAGCAGATGTTCGGGGCCGGCCCCGCGGCTTCGAAGGTTTATCATACGAGGAAGGGGCTGTCCATCGGGGGTTACGGCGAGCTGTTGATGGGGCAGGTTGTCGAGGACGGAAATAATACTGTCGACGTTCAGAGGGTGGTTCTCTATTTCGGGTACAAGTTCACGGACCGTATCATTCTCAACACGGAGATAGAGTTCGAGCACGGAACGACGGGCACGAACGCCGAGGGGGATAGCGGAAGCGTGTCGGTGGAATTCGCTCTACTCGACTTCCTCCTATGGCAGCAGCTCAATCTCCGCGGCGGTCTCCTGCTCGCGCCGTTCGGCATTATCAACGAGGTGCATGAGCCGACGACGTTCTTCGGCGTGTTCAGGCCGCTCACAGAAAGGTTCATCATTCCGACTACCTGGAGAGAGAACGGTCTGGGTATTTTCGGAGACTTCGACCTTCAGACCGCAGGGAATCTGAGCTACAAGGCCTACGTCATGAACAGCTTCGATGCAGCGGGCTTCAGGGCGAACAGCAACAGGGGCGCGAGGACGAACGGAACGGAGTCGCTGTTTAATGATGTCGCTTTCGTCGGACGCGTCGAGTATGATCCGGTGCCGTTCCTTACAGTGGCGGGCTCGATATTCCTCGGAAACACGGGGCAGAACGCACGAGTCGACGACGAGGAGTCGTCTTTCAACGGACAAAAAATAAAGGGATTTTTCCAAATGTACGAAGGGGATATTCAATTTCAGTACATGGGCTTCGAGGCAAGGGGCCTTGTCGTATTCACGATGCTCGGAGACGCCGCAGAAATCAACGCACTTAACGGCTTAACCGGCGACGATTCGGTCGGCAGCAGGCAGTGGGGGTATTACCTGGAGGGCGGATACAACGTCCTTTCCCTCGTGGATTCGCCGAACCAGTACTTCCAGTACCTCGCACCTTTCGTAAGATGGGACGCTTTCGATACCCAGGCAAAAGTGCCTTCGGGATTCCAGCGTAACCCGGAAAACGACAGGAAGGACCTTACGATCGGTCTTAATTACAAGCCGATACCGCAGGTCGTTGTCAAAGCCGAATACCAGTGGCTCGACAACGGGCTTAGCGAATCGGTCAACCAGTTTAATTTCGGCCTCGGGTATGTATTCTAGTTTTTAGTTTTACATGGAGTATAATTTCCCTGGAGGGCGCTGGGTGTGAATAACGCTCAGCGCCCTTAATTTTCGCAAACTCATGAGAAAGACATTCATTTTCTTAATCTTGTGCGTATTGGCTGTGCCATCGATTCCCGCCGTATCCCAGGTTTTTATGAAACGGGACGAAGCCCTCGAAATGGCCTTTCCCAATGCGGACAAGGTAGAAAAACTGGAAATATATCTTTCGGAAGACGATGCCCGGAAGATCGAATCATTGGCGAAAGCGAAGCTCGACGGCCGTCTTTTCATGGTTTACAAGGCGGTTAAGGGAGACGAAGTTCTCGGGTATGCCGTTATAGACACGCACGAGCTTCGTTCCATGACGGAAACGGTCATGTTTGTCGTCCACCCGGACGGGACACTCAGACAAACAGAAATACTGGCGTTTTTCGAGCCGCCGGATTATATGCCGGCTAACAACTGGATTGTTCTATTTAACGGTAAATCGGCCGGGGACACGCTTCGCGTCGGAAGAGACATTCCCAATATATCTGGAGCGACGATCACGGCTGTGGCCCTTTCGGAGGCTGCAAGAAAGACGCTCGCGCTCATTCGCGTTAAGCTCCTGGACGCCGCTCCTTCCCGGGGAGGGGACGGCTAGTTGCGCTTCTTTATATCCTCCGACATAAGAAAAAACTCACTATTAAGGCTTATAATCGTCTTTACGGTTGTCTTTTTCATTTTCCTCTGGTTGACATCCCTGCTCTTATATTTGGAAGTCGGTTTCAGCCCGCAGGGCGTCGCCGAGTATTACAGGGGCTCCGAAGAGAGCTTCAGGCAGCCGAAAAGTTATCTTGGCATGCTCCAAGAGGCGCATTTCCATTTCTTCGCCATGGCCATAATACTGGTTACTTTAAACCATTTACTCCTTTTTACAGGCTTGAAAAACGAGTGGAAGCTGGTTCTTATCGCGTCCTCTTTTGTTTCGGCCCTTGGCGACATTATCTCCGGATGGCTGATAAGGTATGTCAGCCCGGTATTCGCTTACCTCAAAATAGGGTCTTCTCTCGTCCTCCTGACTACCCTTGCCCTGCTTATGATTATAGTCGTCTGGTATTTGTATTCCTCACAAAAGACTGGTTATGACAAATAAGGGTACGTGCACTCTTTTTGGGTGCCGGCTTGCCTTTTAAACCCCAACTTTTATCTGCATGCTGTCAATTCAGAGCCAGTTTTTCCATTTTCCGACAAAGAATATCCTCAATATTGACTAAACACGTCATTTATTCTTGTTTGTTGGCAGAACCTGACGTTTTGCGGCTTGGAGTTGCCGCATCTCGAAACTTATCACTAAAATAATAATTGTGTGATTGCAATTAATTATGACGATTTTGGTCTATGGGTATCAAATTTATGTTGATTGGTATGAATATTGCGATATAGTAGCTCGTAAGTTTTTTCAGGCTTGACCTAAGCGATAAGGGCAAACCATCCGAAAGGGTGGGACGCAAAGCCTTCGACCTAAGTGCTGAGAGTAT
>JAGVLR010000057.1 GCA_020054175.1 Candidatus Dadabacteria bacterium | reverse complement strand
CTTATAGCGCCTGTAGCGCTTGAAGAGCAGCTGCGTTTCGCAATCAGGGAAGGCGGCAGAACGGTAGGCGCCGGCGTTGTTACCAAAATCGTGGAGTGACGTGAGATACAATGGGCGATAATGTAATCGTGATAGCTCTTGCGTGCAGTGAATGCAAGAGAAGAAATTATTCGACAACCAAGAACAAACAGGTTCACAGGGAAAAGATCGAGCTTAAGAAGTATTGCAAGTGGTGCAAGAGGCACAATACTCATAAGGAAACGAAATAGAGATTCGTAAAAATTGTGAATAGGGCAGTAGCTCAATTAGGGAGAGCACTGGACTCCAAATCCAGCGGTTGGGGGTTCGATTCCCTCCTGCCCTGCACAGGAAACCCGAATGGATAAGATAAAAAACATAACCTCGAGCATCGGACATTTCGCAGGCGACATAGAAAACGAGGCTAAGCGCATAACGTGGCCCTCGAGACAGGAGGCCGTTAAGTCGACTCTGGCGGTCTTGGCTATTTCGGGCATCTTCGCCGCGTTTCTCGGACTCGTCGATTATCTTTTCTCGGTTGCTGTTAGGCTGCTGCTCAGTTAAGACGGAGAGGGAGACAGGGATTTTTTATGCCTAAAAGATGGTACGTAGTTCATACCAATACCGGCTTTGAGGACAGGGTTAAGTCCTACATAGAGGAAAGGTCTAAACTGGAGGGGCTCGACGACGAGATTTTCGAAGTCCTGGTCCCGACGGAGACGATCGTGGAGCCGGTTAAAGGCGGCAAAAAAAAGACCTCGGTCAGGAAATTCTTTCCGGGATACATACTGATAAAAATGGAGCTCAGCGACAGAAGCTGGCACTTCGTGCGCAACATACCGAAAGTGATTGGTTTTGTCGGCGGGAAGGTGAAGGACGGAAGGATCGACCCCGATTCCGTGCCCGACATACAAGAACAGGAAGTGCTGAAGATAAAGCAGCAGATCGAGGAAGGAACGCTCAAGCCGAAGCCGAAAGTGTCTTTCGACAGGGGCGAGACCGTCAAGGTGGTCGAAGGGCCTTTCGCGAACTTCTCGGGTGTTATAGAAGAGGTCAGGCCGGACAAGGCGAAGGTTCAGGTTCTTGTAACTATTTTCGGAAGAACGACGCCTATAGAATTGGATTTTAATCAGGTGGAGAAGATCTAAAATGAAAAAGATAGACGGATACATAAAGCTCCTGGTAGAGGCCGGAAAGGCAAACCCGTCGCCCCCTGTAGGACCGGCACTCGGTCAGAGGGGCGTCAATATCATGGAGTTCTGCAAAACCTTTAACGCCAGGACGCAGAAGATGGAGGGCATACTCCCGGTCGTCGTCACGGTTTACGCCGACAAGTCCTTTTCGTTCGAAGTAAAGTCGCCGCCGGTATCGTACCTTCTGAAGAAGGCGGCCAAGGTCGAAAAGGGTTCCGGCGAGGCGCCCAAGAAAAAGGTTGGCAAGATAACCAAGGCGCAGGTAGAGGAAATCGCGAAAACGAAGATGCCTGACCTTAACACCGATAACATCGATGCGGCCGTGAAGATCGTTTCCGGCGCCGCGAGGAGCATGGGGATAGAAGTCGTCTGAACCTGGACGGCCCGCGGCGGAAAAACGTGGAATCGCGGAGTCCTGTAAGGGCCGCGGTTGTAAGGCGGCCAGCGTAGCAAAGGGGTCAAGGGTATTTCGAGGAGATAAAGTAAATGGCAAAGCACGGTAAAAAATACGACGAAGTGAAGAAAGCGGTCGACCCGAAGGTTAACTACGACCTCAACCAGGCTATGAAGCTCCTGGAAGAGACGAAAACCGCAAAGTTCGACGAGACCGTCGAAGTCGCGGTCAAGCTCGGAATCGACCCCAGGCAGGCTAACCAGCAGATAAGGGCGGGTATGGTGCTCCCGCACGGTATCGGAAAGGACATAAGGGTCGTTGTGTTCGCCAAGGACGAGAAGCAGAAGGAAGCGAAGGACGCCGGTGCGGATCACGTAGGTCTCGACGACCTTATAGAGAAGATATCGAGCCAGGGCTGGCTCGAATTCGACGTTTCGATAGCGACGCCGGATGTGATGAACATCGTCGCGAAGCTCGGTAAGGTATTGGGGCCGAGGGGTCTCATGCCGAGCCCGAAGGTCGGAACGGTGACGTCCGACGTGGCACAGGCTGTCAAGGAGGCCAAGGCCGGCCGTATAGAAGTTAAGAATGACAAGGGCGGCGTGGTTCACGCGCCTATCGGAAAGGTTTCATTCGGCGCCGAGAAGCTCAAGGACAACTTCCTAGTGTTCATGGATTCGCTGGTTAAGATGAAGCCGGCGACCTCTAAGGGTACGTTCGTGAGAAGGATTACTGTTGCCAACACCATGGGGCCGGGGATCAAGATAGATTTCGTTAACGTGCGCGACGAGCTGAAAGGATCCCGCGCCGCGGCGTAATGGCGCAGGATACCGGGCGCCCTTGTCGAAATCGTGGATGGTTCGGGAAATCGTGAGTGATTAAGGAGTACTTCAATGCTGAGTAAAGCTGCAAAAAATGAGCTGGTAGAAAAATACAGCGCTGTCTTCAAGGCCAATCCTTCGGTTATGGTCGTCGAGTACAAGGGCCTAACAGTAAAAGAGCTTGAAGGGCTTCGCAAGAGCCTGAAGCAGGCCGGGACAGACCTTAAGATAGTGAAGAACACCCTTTTGCGGATAGCCGCGAAGGATACCGAAATCGAGCGCATTGAAGAATTGTTCGATGGCCCGACGGCCGTCGCCATATGCGAAAGCGATGCTTCAGCCGCAGCCAAGGTCTTCGTCGATTCCGCGAAAAAGCTTCCCAGCTTAAGGCTCAAGGGCGGTATAGTCGAGGGAACGGTGGTCGGCGAGAGCGGTATTACGGATATCTCCAAGCTGCCTTCGAGAAAGGAGCTGATAGCCCAGTTTGTAGGTCTATTGGCGGCGCCGATGTCGAACCTCCTGGGTACGATTACCCAGATGCAGACCAAGGTGCTTTACGCACTGGATGCAGTCAAGGAAAAGAAAGAAAAAGAAGAGAATTAAACGTTTCAGGCAGTTCAAGTCATAATTTTTATATATTCTAAGGAGGTTTTTAGACAATGGCTGACATTACGAGAAGTGACGTCATCGAATATCTCGGCAAGGCTAGCATGCTCGAAATTTCGGAGTTGATAAAGGAAATCGAAGTAAAGTTCGACGTTAAGGCTGCGGCTCCCCAGATAGCGTTTGCAGCGGCTCCAGGCGCGGCAGGCGGAGAGGCGGCGGCAGAGCAGGTCGAAAAGACCGAGTTCAACGTTATCCTCAAGGCGGCGGGAGCAAACAAGATCCAGGTTATTAAGGCCGTAAGGGAAGTAACCTCGCTCGGTCTCAAGGAAGCCAAGGAGCTCGTAGAAGGCGCCCCCAAGCCGGTAAAAGAAGGTGTAGACAAGCAGGAAGCCGAAAACGTAAAGAAGAAGCTCGAAGAGTCCGGCGCCGAAGTAGAAGTCAATTAGGTTTTTTCCGGAAAGCCGGTATACTATACTATCAGTTATATTGTCAAAACGGCTGACTGATATTTATATATACCTAATTTCCGACCTTACATCTACTAATAATCTATGCATCCATTCTCGGATAGATTATCGGTTTTGACGCGAGCGAACGCTTCTTAAGCGGTCTATGCGGAGCTATGCCTCTTTGCCGAGAGAATTTAACTGCGACATTTTAAGGAAGCAGGTGTTAAATACACATATGGGGGGTAAGTAACGTTGAGCCTTGATGGTCTGGAATCCTATAAACTGAGAAAAAGTTTTTCGAAATTACCATCTATTCTCGAGATACCTCACCTTCTGGAAGTGCAAGTCAAGTCCTACCACGAGTTTCTCCAGGCGGAGGTAAAGCCGGAGGATCGTCAGGACGCAGGTCTTCACAATGCGTTTAAAACCGTATTCCCGATAGAGGACTATAACGAAAAGGCCTCGCTTGAGTATATCGGCTACAGGTTCGACAGGCCGAAGTACGAGGCGCAGGAGTGCAGGCTCAAGGGTTATACCTACGTGGCCCCGCTCTACGTCACCTTCAGGCTCGTCATATGGGACACGGAATCCGGAGAAGAGCGCACCATAAGGGACGTCAAAGAGCAGGAGGTCTACTTCGGTGAGATTCCGCTCATGACCCCCAACGGCTCGTTCATCGTGAACGGAACGGAGAGGGTTATAGTCAACCAGCTCCACCACTCCCCGGGCGTTTTCTTCGACCAGGTAAGGAACAAGGACACCGGCTCCGGAAGGTCTTCGTTCTCTGCCAGGATAGTCCCGCACGACGGCAGGTGGATAGATTTCGAATTCGATTCCAAAGACCTGCTCCATGTGAGGATAGACAGGAAGAAAAAGTTTCTGGTAAGCGTGCTTTTAAAAGCCCTCGGATATAACGACAGGCAGATAATGCAGTACTTCTACCCGGTGGAGACGATCTACCTCGGGTCCGGCGAGATGAGCAAGAAGGTGAACCACGACGTTCTTGCCTCGCAGAGGGCGAGCGCCGACATCACAGACCCGGAGACGGGCGAGGTTGTCGTCAAGAAGGGCAGAAGGTTCGTAAGAAACATAGTCGAAAAGCTGAAGCGCGCGAACATAGATATAGTTCCTATAGATTCGTCCGAGCTTCTGGACAGGTACGCCGCGACCGACATCGTCGATAAAAAGACGGGAGAGGTCATAGTCAGCTTCAACGAAACTATAACGGACCAGAAGCTGGATCAGATAAAGAGCGCAGAAGTAAGCGAGTTCGACGTATTTTACATCGACAACATATCGGTAGTCGCGTCTCTCAGGAGCACCGTTCTTGCGGACAAGGTGAAGACCCGCGAGGACGCGATAACCGAAATATACAAGAAATTCAGGCCGACTGACCCGCCGACGCTGAACGTGGCGCAGTCGTTCTTCGACAACATGTTTTTTAATCCCGACACATACAGGCTTTCACAGGTCGGGCGTCTTAAAATTAACTACAAGCTCAACCACGGCATACCGGACGACGTATCCACGCTCACCCCGGAAGACATAATGGAGACGGTAAGATATCTCCTCGGTCTCAGGGGAGGAAAGGGAACGACGGACGACATCGACCACCTGGGCAACAGGAGGGTCCGCACTGTCGGCGAGCTGATAGAGGATCGTTTCTATCACGGCCTCGAAAGGCTGGCCCGCTCCGTTAAGGAAAAGATGGGTTACCAGGCCGTCGAAAACCTGATGCCGAGCGAGCTTCTGATTCCGAAAACAGTTATAGCGGTGGTGAAGGAGTTCTTCGCCACGGGTCAGCTTTCGCAGTTCATGGACCAGACGAACCCCCTTTCGGAAATCACGCACAAGAGAAGGCTGAGCGCTCTTGGTCCCGGCGGTCTTACGAGGGAAAGGGCGGGTTTCGAGGTGAGGGACGTTCATTCCTCGCACTACGGCAGGATATGCCCGATCGAGACCCCGGAAGGCCCGAACATCGGTCTTATATCGAGCCTCAGCACATACGGAAAAATCAACGAGTTCGGGTTCATACAGACGCCGTACAGGGTCGTCAAGGACGCCCGGGTTACGGAAGAAATAGTTTATATGAACGCTCTCGCCGAGGAAAAATACATTATTGCCCAGGCTAACGCCCCTCTGGACAATAACGGCAATTTTACCTCGGAATTCATTTCGGCAAGACACGGCGGCGAGTTTATGATGGTCGAACGGGAGAAGGTGGAGCTAATGGACGTTTCCCCGTCCCAGCTCGTTTCCGTCTCGGCATCGCTGATACCGTTTTTAGAGCACGACGACGCGAACCGCGCACTCATGGGCTCTAACATGCAGCGCCAGGCTGTTCCGCTTATACGCACGAGCGCACCTCTTGTGGGCACGGGCTTCGAAAGCACGGTGGCCAAGGATTCGGGCGTTGCGGTCCTCGCGAAGAGGGAAGGCATAGTCGAGTACGTCGATTCCTCAAGGATAGTCGTAAGCGCGACGGGGGAGACCTCCGGCACTGAAGCAGGCGTCGATATGTATAACCTGCTCAAGTTCCAGAAGTCGAACCAGAGCACCTGCTGGAACCAGCAGCCTATAGTGAAAAAAGGCCAGCCCGTAAGCGCGGGGCAGGTTATTGCCGACGGTCCTTCGACCGATTTCGGCGAGCTTGCTCTCGGGCAGAACGTCCTCGTGGCGTTCATGCCGTGGGGCGGATACAACTTTGAAGACGCAATTCTGATGAGCGAAAGGCTCGCCAAGGAAGACAGCTTCACGTCCATACACATAGAGGAAGTAGAGTGTATAGCGCGCGAAACGAAGCTCGGGCGGGAAGAAATAACGCGTGACATTCCTAACGTCAGCGAAGACGCCCTCCGTAACCTTGACGAGAGCGGTATTATAAGGGTAGGGGCGGAAGTAAAGCCCGGCGACATTATCGTCGGCAAGATTTCGCCCAAGGGCGAAACACAGCTTTCTCCGGAAGAAAGGCTCCTGAGAGCCATCTTCGGGGATAAGGCGGGAGACGTAAAAGATACGTCATTAAGGGCTTCACCCGGAATTTACGGAACTGTTATAGATGTGAAGATGCTCATATCCCGCGTCGTCGACAAGGACGAGAGGGCCAAAAGCATAGAAGATTTCGAAGTCACCCGCTTAAAGCAGGACAGGGAAGACGAAGTCAAGATACTTAAAGACGACGCCTACGAGAGGGTTAAGGCCCTCGTATCGGGGAAGCTTTCTTCGGCCAAGCTCACGGTTTCGAGAAAAACCGTGCTCAAGAAAGGGGACAAGGTAACGGAAGAAGTTCTGAAATCGATACCCTTTGAAAAGTTCGCGGACATAACCGTCGAAAAAGGCGACGAAATAGAAGCCGAAATAAAGCGCATAGTTGAAAGGACGCTAGAGCAGATCGATCTTACAAACGTAGTTTACGAGCAGCGCATATCGAAGCTGACCAAGCCCGACGAGCTTCCGCCCGGAGTGCTGAAGGTCGTTAAGGTAGACATAGCCGTCAAGAGAAAGCTCCAGGTGGGCGACAAGATGGCCGGACGGCACGGGAACAAGGGCGTCATATCGAAGATCCTCTCGGAAGAGGACATGCCATATCTCCCGGACGGCGCGCCGGTGGACATGATACTGAACCCCCTCGGCGTTCCTTCCCGAATGAACGTCGGTCAGGTGCTCGAAACCCATCTTGGATGGGGTGCGAAGGCCCTTGGTAACCAGCTTAACGAGATAATGGAAAGGGAGTTCAGCCCCGAGGCGCTCAAGGCCAAGCTGAAGGAAATATATAAAGAATCGAACGAAGTTACGAAACTCATAGATAATCTCGACGACGACGAGGTTCTGATGGTCGCAAGGAGGCTCCGCCTGGGTATACCGGTGAAGTCGCCCGTGTTCGACGGCGCGTCGGAAGAAGAGATTAAGAAAATGCTAAGGAATACCGGTCTTCCGGAAGATGGAAAGACCATATTGTTCGACGGCCAGACCGGCGAGCCCTTCGACCAGAAGGTCACGGTCGGCGTCATGTACATGCTGAAGCTCCATCACCTTGTCGAGGAGAAGATACATGCGAGGGCAATCGGGCCGTATTCGCTCGTTACCCAGCAGCCCCTCGGCGGAAAGGCCCACTTCGGCGGACAGAGGCTTGGGGAAATGGAGGTGTGGGCACTCGAAGCGTACGGCGCATCGTACACGCTGCAGGAATTTCTGACAGTGAAATCTGACGACGTAATAGGAAGGACGAGGATTTTCGATTCGATAGTCAAGGGCGACATGAACTTCGAGCCCGGGCTGCCGGAGTCGTTCAAGGTTTTACAGAAAGAATTACAGGCGCTTTCGCTCGACATTGACCTTCTCGAGGAAGAAGAGCTCGGAAGGGAATAAATCAAACAAAGGGAGGGAGACAACGTGGACGTAGATACACTATTTGAAAAGCCGAAGAACCCATCGGAGTATTCGGCTGTCAAGATTTCGATAGCTTCTCCCGAAAAGATAAAAGAGTGGTCTCACGGCGAGGTGAGAAAGCCGGAGACGATAAACTACAGGACCTTCAAGCCGGAGAGGAGCGGGCTTTTCTGCGCCAAGATTTTCGGCCCGGTGAAGGACTATGAATGTACGTGCGGTAAATACAAGAGACTGAAACACAGGGGAGTCACGTGCGAGAAGTGCGGCGTCGAAGTCATCTCCTCCAAGGTCAGAAGGGAGAGGATGGCGCACATCGAGCTTTCTTCGCCGGTGGCGCACATATGGTTCCTTAGAAGCATACCGTCCCGTATAGGGATGCTGCTCGACATGACTTTGAAGGACCTCGAAAAGACACTTTACTACGAGTCTTACGTCGTCCTCGATCCGGGGAACACGAGCCTTAAGTTCGGCGAGGTTCTGAGCGAGGACAGATACAGGAAGGCCGTAGAGGATTACGGACACAGCTTCAAGGTCGGCATGGGTGCGGAAACGATAAGGGAGATGCTGAAGAAGATCGACCTCGTCGAGCTCTCCGAGCAGCTGAGACACGAAATGAAAAACACCTCCTCCCCGATAAAGAGGGCGAGGATCGCCAAGAGGCTCCGTATATGCGAGGCCTTCAGGAAGTCGAAGAACCGTCCCGAGTGGATGATCCTTACGAGGATTCCGGTTCTTCCTCCGGACTTAAGGCCGCTCGTTCCGCTGTACGGCGGAAGGTTCGCGACGTCCGACCTCAACGACCTCTACAGGCGAGTCATAAACAGGAACAACAGGCTCAAAAAACTGCTTGAGCTCGGCGCTCCGGACATCATCGTCAGGAACGAGAAGAGGATGCTACAGGAATCGGTCGACGCCCTCCTCGAAAACGGGAGAAGGGGAAGGCCGGTTCTCGGGCACAACCACAGGCCGCTCAAGAGCTTGAGCGACATAATCAAGGGTAAGCAGGGAAGGTTCAGGCAGAACCTCCTCGGAAAGAGGGTGGACTATTCCGGCCGTTCGGTTATTACCGTCGGCCCGGAGCTCAGGCTCCACCAGTGCGGCATTCCGAAGCAGATGGGTCTCGAGCTTTTCAGGCCGTTCATATACCAGAAGCTCGAAAAGTGGGGGGCTGCCGCCACCATAAAAATTGCGAAGAAGCTCGTCGAGCAGGAGGCCCCGATAGTATGGGACGCCCTCGACGAAGTGATCAAGGAGCATCCGGTGCTGCTCAACCGAGCCCCGACGCTCCACCGCCTCAGCATCCAGGCTTTCGAGCCGATACTGATAGAAGACAAGGCTATACAGATTCACCCGCTCGTCTGCCCGGCGTATAACGCGGACTTCGACGGCGACCAGATGGCCGTTCACGTGCCTCTTTCGATAGAGGCCCAGACGGAGTGCAGGGCGCTCGTCATGTCGACGAACAACATTCTTTCGCCGGCGCACGGAAAGCCGATAATCCTACCGACGCAGGACATAGTCCTCGGTATCTACTACATGACGAGGGACATGGCGGCGGACAGGGGCGACGGCAAGATATTCTCGGGCGTCGACGAAGTGCATATGGCGTACGACTCGGGCGAGATAGGAATACACGCTAAGATAAAAGTGCGCGTCAACGGCAAGCTTTACGAAACGACGGCCGGACGCGTGATACTTTACAACATCATGCCGAGGGACATACCGTTCGAGCTCGTGAACAGGGTCATGACGAAGAGGGCCATAGAGGAGCTCGTCGACACCTGCTTCAGGATGGCGGGCGGAAAGAATACCGTAATCCTGGCCGACCGTATGAGGACGCTCGGGTTCAAGTATTCGACCAAGGCGGGAATTTCGATATCGATAGACGATATGAGAATTCCGGTGAAGAAGAAAGAGCTTCTCCAGAAGGCTCAGGACGAAGTCGTAAAAGTTCAGAACCAGTACTCTCACGGTCTCATCACGGACGGCGAGAGATATAACAAGGTAATCGACATCTGGGCGAGGACGAGCGACGAGGTCGCCCAGGAAATGATGAGAGACATTTCATACGAGGAGATACTCGGCGACGATGGCACAGTGAAAAGGGGCGCGAGCTCGAACCCGATATACATGATGATCGATTCGGGCGCGAGAGGAAGCCAGACCCAGGTCCGTCAGCTTGCGGGCATGAGGGGGCTTATGGCCAAGCCTTCGGGCGAAATCATCGAGACCCCGATCACCTCCAACTTCAGGGAAGGGCTGACCGTTCTCCAGTACTTCATCTCGACGCACGGCGCGAGGAAGGGTCTGGCGGACACGGCTCTTAAGACGGCGAACGCGGGTTACCTGACGAGAAGGCTTATCGACGTCGCGCAGGACGTTATGATAAAGGAATACGACTGCGGGACTGTAGAAGGCATAACCGTGAGCGACCTCGTCGAAGGCGGCGAGATAATCGAACGCGTCGGCGACAGGGTGCTCGGAAGGGTCACCATCGACGAAATAGTTGATCCTGTAAGCGGCGACATCATAGTCAGGCCGAACCAGGAAATCGACGAGCAGGCGGCAACGAAAATAGACGAGGCCGGAAGCGTTACCGAGATAAGGATAAGGTCGGTACTCACCTGCGAAACCCGCATCGGCGTTTGTGCGCTCTGCTACGGCAGGAACCTCGCAACCGGAAAGCTCGTCAACATAGGCGAAGCCGTCGGAATCATAGCGGCCCAGTCGATCGGTGAGCCGGGAACGCAGCTTACGATGAGAACGTTCCACATCGGAGGCGCCGCGAGCCAGAGAGCTGCGGAAAGCACGCTCGAAGCGACGCATGAAGGAACCGTAAAGTTCCAGAGCGTAAGGACCGTCGAAACGAAGGACGGAAGCTTCGTAGTCATCAACCGTACGGGAACGCTTATAATCGTAGACGACAAGGGCTACGAAAGAGAGCGGTACCCGCTCGCCCTCGGTGCGAAACTGAAGATAGCCGACGAGCAGAAAGTTAAAGAAGGACAGCTACTCGCGGAATGGGACCCGTACACCACTCCGTTTATATCTGAATTCGACGGGAAGGTCGGGTTCGTCGATCTCGAGCAGGGTATAACCCTCAAGGAGCAGGTCGACGAAGTCACCGGTATTTACAAAAAGGTAGTCATAGAATCCAAGAACCTGGACGTTCATCCGGGCCTCGTTATACACACGGACGATGGAAGGAGCATTCAGTACTCGCTTCCCATTGGGGCGATTATCGAGGTTAACGAAGGCGACACCGTAGGCGCGGGAGACGTCGTGGCCAAGATAGCCAGGGCGACCGCGAAGACCAAGGACATCACGGGCGGTCTGCCGAGGGTTGCCGAGCTGTTCGAGGCTAGGATACCGAAAGACCCGGCAGTCGTAACCGAGATCGACGGTATCGTGAGCTACGGCAAGGACCTCAAGGGTAAGAGGCGTGTCGTCGTGACACCGGAGGTCGGCGAGCCGAAGGAATATCTCGTACCGAGAGGAAAGCACGTGCTCGTAAGGGAAGGGGAAATCGTCACCTCGGGCGACCAGCTCGTCGACGGCTCCGTAAACCCGCACGACATCCTCCGCATAAGAGGGGAGCGCGCGCTTACGAGATACCTCGTGGACGAAATTCAGGAAGTCTACAGGCTCCAGGGCGTTAAGATTAACGACAAACACATCGAGGCCATAGTCAGGCAGATGTTAAAACGCGTCAGGATAAAGGACCCGGGAGACACGATTCTCCTCGTCGGCGAGGCGGTCGAGAAGCACATCTTCTTCGAGGAGAACGACAGGGTGCTGGCGCAGGGCGGAAGGCCCGCATCGGCGGAACCTCTACTCCTCGGCATAACGAGGGCGTCTCTCAGCACCGACAGCTGGCTTTCGGCTGCGTCGTTCCAGGAGACGACAAGGGTTCTCACCGAGGCCGCCTGCGAAGGCAAGGCCGATAACCTCAGGGGGCTCAAGGAGAACGTTATCATGGGCAGGCTCATACCCGCGGGTACCGGTCTCCCGATATACAGGAACATCGACGTCGAGGTTCCCGTTCTCGAAGTCCCGGTTCCGGCTGCGGCATCGGCTGACGAATAAAATCAAACTTCGAAATTCCGGGGGCAGGCGACGGAAATTCCGTTTCCCGCCCCCTTTCTTCATAATCCTTCAGTTTTAAACGGTTGCCATGTCTCAGAATGATAAAACCCAGATGGATAAGGTTTATGATCCAAAAAAGGTTGAAGAGAGATGGTACGCCGAATGGATAGACAGGGGCTATCATAGAGCCTCGCCCGAATCCGGGCTTCCTGCTTTCACCATCGTAATCCCTCCGCCGAACGTTACGGGCTCTCTCCACATAGGTCACGCTCTCAACAACACGCTTCAGGATATACTCATACGATACAAGCGCATGAAGGGGTTCGACGCACTCTGGGTGCCGGGGACGGACCACGCCGGGATCGCGACTCAAATGATGGTCGAGAGGCAGGTCGAGAAGGAAGGGACTTCGAGGGCCGAAATGGGGAGGGAT
>JAGVLR010000178.1 GCA_020054175.1 Candidatus Dadabacteria bacterium | reverse complement strand
GACAGTATGTGAGAATCGACGAAGCCGAGCGCGGGCGGGCCGTCCACGATTATGTAATCGTATTCCCGTATCAGGATGTCGATTAACTCCTTCATCTGGCTCGAGCCCAGGAGCTCGGCGGGGTTGATGGGTATCGGACCCACTGGAAGGACGTACATATTCGGTATCTCGCCGTGAGTGACTACGTCTTCGAGGTTGGCGTTGCCTGTGAGATAGCTGCTGAGGCCGTACCCGTTGTTTCCGAGCACGTTTCCGATCCTCGGCCTTCTGAGGTCGGCCTCGAGGAGAAGAACCTTGCTTCCGGCCTGCGCGAAAGACGAGGCCAGGTTTATGGAAACCGTGGTTTTACCCTCTGCGGGGAAGCAGCTCGTTATGAGTATCGACCTCGGGGGCTTTCCGGGCGTCGAAAGAAGAAGCGAAGTTCGTATAGTTCTGAAAGCCTCGGCGATATGGGACCGCGGATCCATGAGGAAGGTTTTTTCGACCGGCGCCGTCAGACTGTCCGCCTGCTTTGCCTCGAAGACCCCGCCAAGGACCGGGAACTTCATCTTGTCCCTTATCTCTTCCGGCGACTTTATCGTGTTGTCGAAGTATTCGATTATGAATGCTATGAGCACTCCGCCTCCGAGGCCTATGATACAGGCGAAGAGGAGGTTAAGGGTTACGTTGGGCTTAAAGGGGAAGAGGGGTATCTGAGCATAGTCGACGACCTGTATATTGCTCGCCTTTATCGCGGATGAAACCTCCGTTTCCTTCAGCCTCTGGAGAAGCGTGTTGTAAATCGTTTCGTTGGATTCGATTTCACGCTTGAGGATATTGTATTCAATAGATTTGTCGTTAAGAGCCGACGCCAGGACTTTCTGTTTCTCGTAACTTTCCCTGAGGGTTTCTTCTTTCGTCTGCGCGGCCTCGTAGTCCGATTTTACGGAATTTGCGATGCTGCCCTGGGCCTCGTCTATTTTCCTTTGAAGCTCGCCTACTTTCGCTCCGAGCTCTTTTAGTTTCGGATAGCCGGATTTGAATGTTGCGCTCATCTGGCTGTATTCGGACTTGGCCATGGCGTGCTCGGCCTTCAGGTTCTGTATGTAGGGGTCGTTCACGACGAGCGGGAGCGAGCTGACATTGCCGGCCAGTACGTGCTTGTAGAGCGATTCCTTTGTAATCCTTTCCGTTTCCGCCTTGGCGAGCGCGTCGTTAAGCTCGGCGAAGGTGTGGTACGTGATGTTCATCTTCTGGTCGAGCGAGACGATGTCGTTACTCTTGGCGAATTCGTTCAGCCTGGCCTCGGACTGCTCGAGGTTTGACTGGGCCTGCTCTATCTGTTTCTTGAGGAAATCCCTTCCCTGCTTCGTGGCGTCGAGCTTTCTGTTCATGAGCCACTCGATGAACGTATCGGCGAGGGTATTGACTGCGTCGGCGGCGAGCTTCCTGTCGTGCGATTCGAAGCTTATGTCTACGAGCCGCGAATTGCCGACGGGGGCTATTGTGAGCCCTCCGACGAAGGCGTTCACGAGATTGTCCTGCTTAGTCATCTCGCTGAAGTATAGATCTTCCTGTTCGGCCCCCGATTCGGCGGCAGGCCTGATTAAGAGGTTTTTCACTCCGCTTATGGTGCCACTTATCGTGCCGATTATGCCGTATTTTATACGGTCGAGAATACCCGGGGTTTGTTCTTCAGGGTTGTATTCAGGGTGCTGGCCGAGGTTCAGCTTCTCCACGACCTGTTTCGCCAGGGCTTTACTCTTCAAGAGAAGATACTGCGTTTCGTAGAATTCGGCCGACTGGGTTTCGAGCTCTACTACCTGGTCGAAATTTACCACCTTCGGGTTTTCGAGCGATATCTCGACCTTGGCGGTTGCCTTGTAGACGGGCTCTGTCGATACCGTGCCAATCAGCGTGGTTACGAGGACGATGGCGAAGAAGGCTAAAATGACCTTCTTTCTCCGGAGCACCACATCTATATATCTATGGATCGGGTTTTCTTCGTCGGCCGGATATGCTCTTATAATGTCCGGAGTGGGGGAGTAAGTCCTTAGGGACCTTTCCTCGTTGCTTGGTACGAGACTATGCCCGGCGCTCTCGTCCCCTTTTCTGTCGTTACCGTTGTATTCCATATGCTTGTTTGAATGTCCCCCTGGTTACTGAACCCCCATGCTGAACGGCGGGAAGAATAGACCGAGCTTTATAGCGTCGAAGAAGCTCTTTATGGCACTCTTGCCCACAACCACAACATCCTGGTCCTGAAGTATCATGTCCGGTAATTCTCCGTCTTTAATCGCTTCGAGATTGACGGGAAGCACCTCGACCTGACCGCTCCTGTTTCTTAAAAGCCTGACGTCGGAGGCTTTTGCTGTCTTGTCCATGCCCCCCGCGGCAGTTACTGCCTGGCTTATAGTCATATCGTCGGTTATCGGGTAGGTGCCCGGCTTTACGACGGCGCCGTCGACGTATACTACTCCGGCTTCAGGCACGTATACGACGTCGCCCATGTTTATTGCAACGTTTAGAGTGGCGTCACCCCTGTCGAGAAGCTCGTCGAGGTCTACCTGTACGGATTTTTCCCCGCCGTCGCTAGTTTTCCTGGTAACGTAGACTATGTCGCTCGCGTTTTCACCAAGGCCGCCTGCAAGCGCCAGGGCGTCGAGCAGCGTGCCTTTGCCGAGGAGCTCGTAAGTCCCCGGATTCGTTACGCTTCCTATTACCGCAACGCGCTGGCTCTTGTATTCCTTTACGGAGACGATTACGTGCGGATTATGCATGTATTTTTCCGTCAACATCTCGGCAATCCTGCTCTCGGCTTCCTGTGGGGTGTATCCGGCTACGTCTACTTTGCCTACAAGAGGGAATGAGATGGAATTCTGGCTGTTTACCCTGGCTTCTGTATTGAGATCCGGGGCTTCGAGCACCTGTATTGCCAGAAGGTCGCCGGGGCCTATCCTGTAATCGACGGAAGATGTGGAAGAGAAGGTTTCCTGTATGAGCTTTCGGTTGAGCTCCTGGTTTTCCTTGTTAACTTCCTTTGTGGCCTTCGGGATCGTATAGCTTCCGCCAGTGGAGGATCCGCCGCCGCAGGCGTAGATGACCGCCAGGGAAAAAACTACTGCTGATATAATGGCTATTTTCTTGAACATGCAAGCACACCCTTCTTCGAATAACAATTATACACCCCTTATTCCCAACTTGTATAATTGTTATTCTAATCAGCAGAGCAAGTACGAAATTGTCAGTTTATATTGACAATTCTTACTAGTTCGACCTGAGGACGTTACTTGCGTTAGAGTCGTTGTCGTTGCCGCCACAGGCCGCTCCGCAAATGACCGCACCCGTAACCGCCGCAGCGCCTACCGAGGCCGGTATTATGAACGGCGCGATAGGTGCTTTGCAGCATCCGGATTTGCTGTCAAAAGCGTTCTGCGGATCCTTATCGGACGGAGGATAGGATAACGCATCTCCCGGTTCCATGGTTGTTTCGTTGAGACTCGTCTTGAATACGGAATGGCCGTCGAACTGGATGGCGGACGCAGTGCTGTTCCTGTAGTTCGTCCTGCCGTCCACGTACTGCGGGGTTCCGGCTTCAAGCGCGCTTTCGCTTTCGGGGATGGTGTCCGCATCCGGCGTGTCTACGAGATACCCGCCCTTGGGATTAAAGCAATAACAAACCTCACCCTCGTCGCCAGGTGTCAGCAAAAGACCCGTAAAACCGTTGCCTATGGACTGTACCTTGAATACGGAATTGGGCTCGATAACATACTTGCCGCCGTTGACTATAAGCGTAGCCTTCCCGTCGTCAAGCGTATCTATTATCATATCGGGATAAATAGGATAATTTTCGTCCTTGAGGCTGACTTCGCTGCCGTCGACGAGAATGACCTTGATCTCGCCCGATACCTTCATTGTGCCCAGAGAAACTTGGGCATCCTCAGAGCTCTGTGCGAACACGGAATACGGCTGAAATGCCACCATGGCTGCAATCAGAACCGCCATCATCAGGTTAATTGTTCTGCTCATCTTTCAATGCCCTCCTTCTCCTAACATAATACTCAATTTGTATTAGATATTATATGGATGCTCTTATATGTAGTCAACGAGACTTAAGTAGGTCTTTTAATCTGAATAAAGTATTAATGTGCCAATAAAAATTCATACTTTAGTATTATGCCCGACTAATACCGGATTGTCACTTTGTTTAACTTGCCATTTTTTAATTCAATTATTTTAAACTGTTATCAAGATTAAGCAATTTTTCCGTGAATTTTCGCCGTGCTAACTTTTTTGGGCAGCCTGCCCGGATCCTGTCCGGAAAGGCATTCGTTTATTTAAGGTTCAGCTGTTTTTTTATCTTTGCAACATCGAAATATGGCTCGCCTCTTTCCATCGCCCGCGTGTAATAGGTCTCCAGCTCGCTCAATATATAAAAAAGCTCGGCCTTTTCCCCGGAAGACGCCGCTTCGCGCGGGGTTTTGCCGCCGAGTGTCGGGTGGGGCTGGTCGAGCCATTGGGTGTAGAAATCGTCGAGCTCCCTGTCGAGCTCTTTATTGCTCTTCACCCCGGGCGGCAGCTTCCTGGTCTTTTTGGGTGT
>JAGVLR010000250.1 GCA_020054175.1 Candidatus Dadabacteria bacterium | reverse complement strand
CGCGGCCCATGCGTGCGGTTATCTCGGCGGAGAGCAGGGCAGGGACGATGCCGTCTTTATCCGTCGTCCATACGGTGCCGTCCAGGCGGAGGAATGAAGCGCCCGCGCTCTCTTCACCTCCGAAGCCGAGCGAGCCGTTAAGAAGGCCCTCGACGAACCACTTGAACCCGACCGGTACCTCGTAAAGCTTCCGGCCGATCTTCGACGTGACACGGTCTATCATGCTGCTGCTTACGACTGTTTTTCCCACAGCTGTTTCCGCCCGCCATTTTTGTCGGTGCTGGAAAAGATAGAAGACCATGACGGACAGGTAATGATTCGGAGGCAGGAGGCCGGCGCTCTTCGTGACGATGCCGTGGCGGTCGTGGTCGGTGTCGCAGGCGAAGGCTATCTCGAAGCTGTCTTTAAGCCTGATAAGGCTCTTCATTGCGTAGGGCGAGGATGGGTCCATACGTATCTTGCCGTCCCAGTCGACGGTCATGAACCGGAACGTCGGATCGACGGTTTCGTTTACGACGGTGAGATTGAGCCCGTAGCGCTCGGCGATCGGTTTCCAGTAGTGGACGCCCGCGCCTCCGAGCGGGTCGACGCCGAGACTTATTCCGGAACCGCGTATGGCGTCCATGTCGATTATGCTGCCGAGATCGCTGACATATGCATCCAGGTAATCATGCCGGTGCGTCGTCGGCGCGCGAAGGGCTTTTTCATAGGGGATTCTTTTTACGCCGTCGAGACCGTTTTCCAGGAACTCGTTCGCTCTGGACTCGATCCAGCCGGTGACTTCGGGCTCTGCCGGGCCGCCGCTCGGGGGATTGTACTTTATGCCGCCGTCGTCGGGCGGATTGTGGGATGGCGTTATAACGATACCGTCTGCGAGGCCAGACGTACGTCCCTTGTTGTAGCGCAAAATAGCATGAGAGATGACAGGCGTCGGCGTGTATTCGTCGTGTTCGGATATCATGACGTCGACCCCGTTTGCCGCAAGCACTTCGAGCACGCTGACGAAGGCCGGCATCGAAACCGCGTGGGTATCCATACCCAGAAAGAGCGGCCCGTCGATCCCCTGCTGACTGCGGTACAGGCAGACGGCCTGAGCCACCGACAGAATATGGCGCTCGTTGAACGTTTTATCGAAAGGGGAGCCGCGATGTCCCGATGTGCCGAAAGCTACTCTCTCTTCTGGAACTGAGTAATCAGGTATCTCGCTGTAATAAGCAGTTACTAGCCTGGGTACATCGACCAGCATCGAAGGCTCGACCGGTTTTCCTGCAAGTGGACTTACTTTCACTTCTTACACCCCCGACGTGGATTCCATAGAAACAAAATACACCCAATTCACCCGGCGTCCAACCTGCAGGGAAGTATGTTAAACCGTCTTTATTAAGGCTTTATTAATCGGGTAATGAATCTGTGGGATCTGTAAGTCAAGCAGTTCCCAGGGGTCGCTGCTTTCGGACACACTCCTACGTTATTAGCTGAACCCGGCAGGTTGTAAGTTGTACGATAATAAGACGGAATTCTGATTAGAAAATTTTTGCTTTGTCAATGATAACAGCCGATTATGCGTGGCATACAGATTGTAATCATGATAATTATCATGACTGGACGAAAAGAAAGGGTTATCAAGGAAATCAGGGAAGTATTCAGCCCCGGGGCGGAAAGACCGGCCAATGTAGCTAAAGAACATTCCGCGCTTTATCTAAGAGCGTGCAAGATATTCGGCTCATGGAGGATCGCGCTCGAGGCGAGCGGAGTAGATTACGAGAGCTCGCGGAACAACAAGAAATGGACACGGCAGAGAATAATGAGCGAAATAAAGAGCCTGAGCACGAAAGACGCGAGCTTAAGGCCTTCTGTTCTCAGGAAGAACGGAATGACGTCGCTTGTGTCTGCCGCCGATTATCATTTTGGCTCCTGGAAAAAGGCGGTCGAGTCCTCGGGTGTGGAATACGGGTTCGCAAGGCGGAAGAAGGAACGCCGCGCGGAGATGACGGCTCAGTCGGAGAGCTGGTGCGCTGAAAAGTAATAGAAGGGCGAATAACAATATGCTGCAAGGAGCCGCGCTCTCGACTCTCGAAATTTACGACTGCTCTTATGTGTTTATTGCGGTCTCGAGATGGAGAAGCTGAAATTCATCGTGCCGCGGCCATCGGCCCCGTTTATATACGAGACGCCGTAGTTCAGATTCGTCCTGTCGAAAAATTTAAGCGGAATGCCGCCGGTTATTCCGACTCCCATGTTTTTGAGCTCGGAGATAAGGTCCTGAGGGGGCAGGGTTTCACCCCGCCTCGCGAGGGAGTAGGCTATGGGGTCGTCGCCGAGCCACGAGGGGAATGCCGAGGGTGAAAGGAGGGCGGTATTTTGTATTTTTCCTCCTCTCAAGGTCACGTATTCGTTCACGAAGAAATCGAGCTCGCCCATTCCGATTCCGAACCCAACCTCTTCATTAAGGAGCTTCACTTCCGGTTTGAAAACGAATCGGAGATTCTCGGTGATTCTGTGATTCACCATCGGAGCGAAAACCGCATTCACCCTGTTGGGGTCGTCTTCGCCCGTGAGGCTTACCGTACCGTTGCCACTCAGGTTAAAAATTGTCCTGGACGTATTCGACTGCCCGAGTCTCCCCATGCTCGTGTTGACTACTGTGTTGTAAAATGTGACGTTCGTGGCCTCTGTTGTCCCTATAGCCGGTTTCTGCCCGGCCTTTTGTCCTTCGAGCTCTTCGAGCCGTCTGCTGAGAACTTCGATCTGCTGCTTGACGAGTTTTATCTCGTCGTCGGTTGAAGTTTGTGCCCGGGCAAAATCCTCCGGGAGAAAAAGCAGCAGGAAAAAAACGGCAAGCGGAAAGTAGAAAAAGCCTTTAATCCTCAACTGGAGCACACCCTCTTTGTATTTCACTCCACCTTTTTTTAATTCTATTCCAATTGCCGTAACATGACAACCCAAATTCGCTGAAAATTCGAATCCCAATCCGCGAATCATCATCTAGAATATTATTGGGCACGAAAAAATTATTCTGAGAGGAATCAGGATATGAAAATAGGACTGCAGATAGTGGAATTCAATTGGCCGGGAAATCCGGGCAATGTCGGTAGGAAGCTTTTTGATATAGGCAGAGCGGCGGACGAAGCGG
>JAGVLR010000149.1 GCA_020054175.1 Candidatus Dadabacteria bacterium | reverse complement strand
GGGCGGTCCGGGTTAGGAAAGCGGCTTACCTAGTAGCGGACTTCTTTCAGATACAACCCGCGCGCCGGGGCTGCATGGACATGCTTCGTCTTCTCGCAGCGGGCCAGAATCTCCGAGAACCCGGCCGGAGTGATTCGTCCCTTTCCAACCTCCACGAGTGTCCCCGCGATCAGCCTCACCATCCTCTTCAGAAAGCCGTCGGCCTCGATGGTGAATTCTATAACGTCGCCCTTCTTCGCCACCTTCGATACGAAAACCGTCCTGACGGTCGATCTCACCGTTATCCCGGCGTGGGCGAAGGCCTTGAAGTCATGCTCGCCGACGAGCGTATGCGCCGCCTCGTTCATACCGTGAGCGTCGAGTGGAACATGCACATGCCAAACCCTGTCCCTCAGCATTGCAGACCTCTCAGGCCGGTTCAGTATCTTGTACACGTAAGTCTTCTTCTTCACCGAATGCTGGGCGTGAAAAGCCGGGTCCGTCTCCTCTGCGCAGAGTATCGCTATGTCGCGGGGGAGAACAGAGTTAAGCCCTTTATGAATCTGAGTGAGGCTGAGCGCGCTTTCAGTCCTGAAGCTTGCCGTCTGTCCCAATGCGTGAACGCCGGAGTCCGTTCTCCCGGAGCCGTTCACGATCGTCCTCACGCCGGTTATGACTTCGAGTGCACGCTCGATCTCAGCCTGCACCGTCCTCCCCGATTCCTGCCTCTGCCAACCGACGTATTCCGTGCCGTCGTATTCGATAACGAGCTTGATGTTTCTCAACCCTGCGCGCTCTCCCTTCCGAGCTTTATGCGGGGGTCGAGGCGCGCGTAGCATATGTCGACCACGAGATTCGCGAGGACGAGAACAATTGTATATACAATCGTTATCCCCATGACGAGCGGGTAATCCCTGTTCGATACGGCGAGGACGAAAAATCTCCCTATCCCCGGTATGGCGAAAATGTATTCGACGACGAACGAGCCCGTTACGAGAAATGCCGTTATAGGGCCGAGCACGGTAACGACGGGAATGAGCGCGTTTCTCAAAACGTGCTTCGTCGTTATAGCGAAGCGGCCGAGTCCTTTGGCCCGCGCGGTACGTACAAAAAGCGATCTAGATGTATCGAGCATGCTCGCTCTCATGAGGCGTGCGAGGTATGCGGCCGGCGCTGCGGCGAGCGTGAGGGCGGGAAGGACGAAATTCTCCGGATGCCCCCATAAGGCAGGCGGAAGCCATCTCAACCTTATCGAAAAGATATATATGAGAACGGCGCCCACGACGAAGCTCGGGACAGACACGAGCGCCGTCGAGACGGAAACGGAAGCGAAATCGAAAACCCCGCCCTGCTTCGATGCGGCCATGATTCCGGCTGCGCTCCCAAGGAAAACGGCGAGCGCGAGGCTTATAATGCCGAGCTGCGCCGATACCGGTAGCGTCTCCCGTATTATTTCGTTCACCGACCTGTCTACGTATTTATACGATGGGCCGAAGTCCCCCCGGGCGAGGCTCTTCATGTATTCGAGATACTGCACCGACAGCGGCTGGTCGAGCTTGTACTTGGCCTCGATATTTTTCTTTATCAGGGGCGGAAGCTTCTTCTCGGTATCGAACGGTCCGCCGGGCAGCGTTCTCAGCATGAAGAACGTGATTGTCGCTACGGCGAATACGACGAAGATTCCTGTAAGCGCGCGGGCGAGGAGAAATTTGCCGGTCAACCCGTTACCCTTGCTGCGCCTCTTTCCTTACGACGAAAGACTGCTTGGATAAAAGCCCCTTCCTGTCCTTGGCTATGACGGTGATCAGGTTCACATCCTCCTCCAGTTTCAGATCGACCGACACCGGAAGCTCGGTCTTCGTGGACGGAAGAAGCGCGACCTTGTTGTCACCTATGAATATCGATACCAGCTCCACGCCGTCCTTGCTCGTCACTTTCCCGTCGAGCCTGACGGTAGGCGATGACGTCGTAGCCGGAGGAGGCGTAAAGCTCATTATCGGCGGAGCCTCGAACGTCTTTCTGAACTGGGGCGAGCCCTGTCCTCCAGCCACCTGCGATTCCGAAACTATGACCTTGTCCTTGTTCGCCCAGCCGATAAAGTCGTTGTCGAGCTTTATCTTCACCCAGTTGCTGTTCTGTCCGAGTGCGCTGAAAGTAGCGCCTTTCTCGGCTGTCGCGACTATCGGGGCGTCCTTGAAGCTCCCGCCCCTTATCGGCGCGCTCTCCCCGGGAACGGTGACGAAAAGCTCCTTCTGAACGTAGCCCGATCCTTCACCGGCTCCGGGAATTTTCGACTTGCTGATGAGCCCTTCCTTGAATACGTCGTCCACTATCTGAAGCTCGAGATCTATGGCCGGCTCCGTGCTGTTGACGGCGAACGTGAACGCCGCGTCCCTGACGTCGCCCGGAGGAAGGTTCTCGATTTCCACCCTTCCTTTTTCGAGGAATATCTTGTCCCCGGAATTATTCTTCAGTGTAAGGACTGTCTTTTCGGAAGTTCCCTGCCCGATGTTCTTCACCCTGACGAGTAGAACAATTTCCTCGCCCGCCTCGGGAATGCCGTTGCCGTTGCCCCTCGATCCGAGCCTGCCGTCGTCGACAATCTCGTAATTGTACGAATAGAGCGGCCTTTCGAG
>JAGVLR010000275.1 GCA_020054175.1 Candidatus Dadabacteria bacterium | reverse complement strand
CGCGAAGAACGCCGGGCAGGAAGTGACGGCACCGTTCTCGCCCGGGCGCGCCGATGCGTCGCAGGAGCAGACGGACATCGACTCCTTCACATATCTGGAGCCGTCCGCGGACGCATTCCGGAACTACCTGAACGGCCCGCATACCGTAAAGGCGGAGGAAATGCTGGTTGACCGCGCGCAGCTCCTGACGCTGTCCGTTCCCGAGTTGACAGTCCTCCTCGGCGGCCTGCGTGTGCTTAACGCCAACTTCGATCAGTCGCAAAACGGTGTTTTCACGAAGCGTCCGGAGGCGCTGACGAACGACTTCTTCGTCAACCTTCTCGATTTCGGTACGACATGGAAGGCGACTTCAGACGCCCAGGAAGTATTCGAAGGCCGCGATCGCAAGACAGGCGAGCTAAAATGGACGGGCACACGGGTCGATCTCATATTCGGTTCGAACTCGGAGCTCCGCGCCGTCGCCGAAGTCTACGCATGCGAGGACTCTCAAGAGAGATTTACGCGTGACTTTATCGCGGCGTGGAACAAGGTGATGAATCTCGACCGCTTCGACCTTCACAGGAAGAACTAGAAAACGAAAGGTTTGACCATATCCTCCTTTTGAAGAGAAACGGCGGCAAGACTCCTCCGAAACCGGGGCTTGCCGCCGTTCTTTTTTACGGTCCGGCGAACGCGCGAAGGATTTACCGATGCCGAAGAGCGGCTTCGTAATATGCCGGCCGGGCTGACCTCACCCTGCCCCGCCTCCCCCCCGCGAACTTCCGGCAAAAGTATTGACCCGGCCCTAAGAATATGTAATTATTAACTTTTGGGTCACTGAACAATGATAATATCTCTGAACTGGCTTAAAGACTATGTCGATTACTCCGTCTCGCCGGAGGAGCTCGCCGACAGGCTGACAATGTCCGGGCTCGAAGTCGAATCGATCGAATATACGGGCAAGGCCCTCGAAAACGTTGTGGTCGCCGAAATACTCGACATGGGCCCCCACCCGGACGCCGACAAGCTGTCCCTCTGCAGGGTTTCGGACGGCGCGAACGAGTATCCGATAGTATGCGGGGCGAGCAACATGAAGGCGGGCGACAAAGTTGCATTAGCCACGACGGGCACCGTTCTTCCGCCCGGGCCTAAATTCCCCGAAGGCATTACAATCAAAAAAGCGAAAATAAGGGGGCAGGTTTCGGAAGGCATGCTCTGCGCCGAAAACGAGCTCGGTCTCGGAACCGAATCGGACGGCATAATGATACTCCCCCCCGGCGCCGTTCCGGGTACGCGCCTCATAGACGAAATAGGCGTTAACGACGTCCTCCTTGAAATAGCCATAACCCCCAACCGTCCCGACTGCCTGAGCGTAGTCGGGACGGCCAGGGAGGTAGCCGCGATACTTTCCGGCAAGGCCGGATACCCGGAGCCATCCATAAGCGAATCTGGCAGCCCCGTGGGTGATTACGTATCTGTCGAGATTCTTTCACCCGCAAAGTGCCCGAGGTACACGTGCCGCGTCATAACCGGCGTGAAGATCGGCCCGTCGCCGAAGTGGATGAAGACGCGGCTCGAATCGTCGGGAATAAGGTCAATTAATAACGTCGTAGACGTTACAAACTACGTGCTCCTCGAATTGGGCCAGCCGCTTCACGCATTCGATTACGGCCTCGTAAAGGGGAAGAAGATTATAGTCAGGCAGGCCGGAGAGGGAGAAATTATAAAGACGCTCGACGGCGTCGAAAGAAAGCTCACCGGTGACGACCTTCTCATATGCGACGCCGAAAGGGCCGTCGCGCTTGCCGGCGTAATGGGAGGCGCGGATACGGAAGTGACAGAAGGGACGAGTAACATACTCCTCGAAAGCGCCTACTTCAGCCCCGATACCGTGAGAAAAACGTCGAGAAAAACCGGGCTCAAATCGGAATCGTCCTACAGGTTCGAGAGGGGCGTCGACCCCGAAGGCGTCGTAAGGGCGCTCGACAGGGCGGCAGCGCTTATCGCCGAGCTCGCTGGTGGCAAAGTTGCCGCCGGAAGGATCGACGAGAATCCGATCAAGATAGAGCCCGCCGTCGTGAGCGTTACCGCAAAGCGCGTAAACGCTATACTCGGTACAAACATTAGCGAAGAAGAAATAATATCGATACAGAAGAGGCTCGGGCTCGAGCTCCTGTCGTCGGATAACGGCGTTCTCACGTTCAAGGTGCCGACGTACAGGGTGGACCTCACACGCGAAATCGACATCATAGAAGAAATGGCCAGGCTTTACGGCTATAACAACATCCCTGTTACGCTCCCCGCCGTCGCCATGAAAACGGAGCTGCCGCAGAGCGTCAGAACGGCACAGTCGAAATTCAAGGAAATATTCACGGCAAACGGGTTTTACGAAGCCATAAACTACAGCTTCGAGGATGAGGAGCTTCTCAGACTATTCAGTCCGGAAGGTGCGCTTCCGATACTTAACCCGATAAGCAAGGACGGGGCCGTGATGAGGACAAGTCTCACCGCCGGTCTCGTGAAAAATGTTGTCCTTAACCTTAGCCGTCAGGAGAGCGACGTAAGGATTTTCGAGACGGGGAAGGTTTACATTCCCTCGTCAGGAGACAAGCTTCCAAAAGAAATAAACAAACTGGCTGCGGCCGCAACCGGAAGGAAACAGCCGGAACTCTGGGACAGGGAGGAACTCGATTTCTTCGATTTAAAGGCTATACTCGAAAAGGCGTTCGGCGCGCTTCATTTGCCGTCGGGCGCTGCATTCAGGGCCGCGTCAGAAATCGAATTCCTCCATCCCGGAAAGTCTGCGGAAATTATCATAGACAGCGAAGCGGTGGGATACGTCGGCGAGCTTCACCCGGGGCTTCTTGAGAGGCTCGAGCTCACAAAGAGGGTGTACGTCGCCGAGATAGATCTCGACGCCGCTGCCCGCCTCACCGCCGGGAAGAAGGGAGAGTTCAAACCGCTTCCGAAGTTCCCGTCCGTAAGGCGAGACATCGCGCTCGTGGTGGACGAAGGCGTCACCGCCGGGAGCATAATAGACGAGATAAAGTCGCTCGGCTCCGGGCTTATTGAGGACGCCCGCATATTCGACGTGTTCACCGGGGGCTCGGTGCAGACCGGAAAGAAGAGCGTCGCCGTTTCGCTTCACTTGAGGGCGGCCGACAAAACGCTAACAGAAGACGAAATCAATAAAATTCAGGATAAAGCTCTTAAAAAACTTCGATTGGCTCTGGGTGCCGAATTACGTACAATATAGCGAAAGGAGGGGTAAAGAGATGACTAAAAAAGAGCTGGCGGACGTAATACATACCAGGATCGGTCTCTCGAAGAGGGAGTCCGCGGAAATAGTAGAATTCTTTTTCGAGGTCGCCAAGGAGAAGCTGAGCAGGGGCGAGGGGATAAAGCTCCCCAGGTTCGGAAGCTTCCGCGTTCAGAACCGTAAGGCGAGAAAGGGCCGTAACCCCGCAACGGGAGAGACCATAGAAATCGCCGAGAGGAAGGCCGTCGTGTTCAAACCGAGCAGGTTCCTCCGCGACGCTATAGACAAGCAGACTGCATGATGCATGAAGCATATCTATAGTTTTTTCAGGAATAACATTCTGGCCGGCATACTGGTCACCGTACCGTTCGGCCTCACACTATTCATACTCTTCAAGCTCGGCTCATGGATTGTCGACCTCGTAAGCGCAATCCCCGAAAGGTTCATAGGCGGGCCGTCCCCTGAACTCCCGAAAGGTATATATGAAGCAGTCCTCTTCTGCACGGGGCTCTTCGGGACACTCCTGATCGTCCTTCTCGTCGGGGCACTGGCGAGGAATATTGTCGGCGGAAAGCTCGTCGGCCTTGGGGAAGCGGTCATAACGCGTATCCCCCTCGCGCGGACTATCTACAGCGCAACGAAGCAGGTAATAGAAACTGTCTTCATGGGGAAGGGGATCAAGGATATAAAGAGGGTCGCCCTCCTGGAGTTTCCGAGGAAGGGGATGTATTCGATAGGATTTATCACGGGCAATCTCGAAAGCGGCACCGCTTTGAACCGGTCCGAAAGAAATCTCATAGGCGTATTCGTGCCTACGACACCTAACCCGACGACGGGATATTACGTTATGATACCGGAAGAGGACATAAAAGAACTTCATATAAGCATTGAAGACGCCTTCAAGATAATAATGTCCGGCGGCCTAGCCGCCAACACTGGAGAAAATGCTCTCCCGGGTACGAAAGACAATCGAGAAGTATGAGATGCTCCGGCCGGGCGATAAGGTCGTCGTCGGCCTTTCCGGCGGTGCGGACTCGGTATCTCTTTTACACGCCCTCCATGCGCTTAAGGGTTACAATCTCACTCTGGTAGCCGCGCACCTTAACCACGGCATACGCGGGAAAGAAGCTGCACGCGACGCGGAGTTCAGCCGCAGCGTCGCTGAATCCCTCGGTGTAGAATTCGAGCTCGGAGAGGCGGATGCCCCCGCGCTTAGGAAAAAGGCCCGGCTTTCACTCGAAGATGCGGCCAGGGTGCTGAGGTACGAATTTTTCGAGAAAGTGAGAAAAAAACATAAGGCGAACAAAATTGCGACTGCTCACACGCTCGACGACCAGGCGGAGACCGTCCTCATGAGGCTTATCCGCGGGAGCGGGACGCGCGGGCTTTCGGGCATTCCGCCCGTATCCGGGAAATATATCGTGAGGCCGCTCATAGAGACCGACCGGGCCGCGATAGAGAGCTACCTGAAATCCCGGGGCATAGAATGGATAGAGGATTCTACCAACACGGAAAGGGACTATCTCAGGAACAGGATAAGGCTCGATCTCCTGCCCGGCCTTTCCGAATACAATCCGAAGATAAAGGAGACCCTCACACGGACGGCCGACATACTCCGCCTCGAAGAGGAATTCATTTCACGTGAAGCCGAAAGGAAGTTCCGAAGCGTGTTTAAAAGCGAGGGGGGAGAATTGACGGGGAACCTGGATAAATACAAACGCCTTCACGGCGCGTTGAGGATCGCCGTCCTCATGCGTGCGCTCTCTGAAAAGAGGGAGGGGCTCAAGAATATTTCGTCGATCCACCTGACGGCGGCGGACGCCTTTCTGACATCGATGGCAGCGTCCGGAGAGTCCGTATTTCCAGGGGGAAGCATCGTCGTAAAGGGGCACGGCTCCTTCCTCGTCACGACGAAGGATGAGCTGGCCCGGGGGTTTACGCATGAGATTCCCATGCCGGGAAAATGGACCTTTGACGAGTTAGAAGTCGAGATAGAGGAGACCCCGGTGAAGGGACTCGAAGAGGAAAGGGAAGACGTAATTTATCTCGATCCCGGCGCGGTAAAGTTCCCGTTAGAGGTTAGGAGCTTTAAACCGGGGGACAGGTTCGTGCCCCTCGGGATGAAGAGCCGGAAAAAAGTGAAGGATTTTTTCATCGACCAAAAGCTGCCGGCCTTCATGCGCACCCGTGTGCCGATATTCTTATCCGAGGGCGAGATAATCTGGATCGGGGGAATGAGGATCGACGAGCGCGCTAAGGTTGAGGGAAAGCCGAAGAAGGCGTTAAGGCTGACGCTGCTACGGCCGCGTTTTTAGGATGACCCTGCTTCATCACCGCCCGCCCAGCGCCAGATAGGCAGCGCCTGTAATCCCCTCGTCGCCGTCGAGCTTCGCTCTTTCTACTCTGACCCTTTCCGCCGGGGCTCTCAGGCCGCGTTTTTTAAGCTCTGTCTTGGCAGGGCCGATGAACATATCCCACGCCCGTGCGACGCCGCCGCCGAGGACTATCATTTCGACGTTCAGGATGTTGACGAGGCTCGCCATGCCTATCCCGAGGGCGATGCCGAACCGCTCCCATATTCTTATCGAGGCCGCGTCGCCCTTGAGAGCGGCGCTCATCACTACCTCTGGCATGTCGTCGGGGTCCGTTTTCGGTGCTATATCCCTGAGGACGGTTTCAGTTCCCGGCTCTGCGAGCGCTTCCTTCACCATCCTTCTCACCGCCGTCGCCGAGGCGTAGCTTTCGAGGCAGCCGTAGTTCCCGCAGTTGCAGAGAGCGCCGTCGGGGTAGATAGTCATGTGCCCGACCTCTCCTCCCATGCCGTCGGCCCCGCTCCATAGCTTGCCGTCCAGTATGATACCGCCGCCGACCCCCGTGCCGAGCGTTATCATGACGAGCGAGGAGGCGTCTTTACCCGCGCCCATCCACCATTCGCCGAGCGCGGCGCAGTTGGCGTCGTTTTCTATGGCGATATTTATATCACCGCCGAGTTTTTTAGCGAGGTTATAGCGTATGGGATAATTTACGACGTTCGCGATATTAGGGGCCTGCGTGATGACTCCGGCTCTGGAATCTATGACGCCCGCAATGCCGACGCCGACTCCTGCGACATTCCCCTCCCGGCTGAGCTCATTTACCAGATTAGCAATGTTATCGACGACAGCGCCTATTCCGTCGTCAGCGTCGGACGCGATCTTGAGCTGCTTCAGTATGCGGCCTTCCGGCGTGACGAGTGCGCCCCTGAGATTAGTCCCTCCGATGTCCATTCCTATTACGGTTTTACTCATGAGATTACCGCTCCCGGGTTAAATATTCGCGCCCATGCTGTAAAATATCGTCGATAGTTCTCGTCTTGTAAATAAGCCGAAGGAAGAAACGAAATCTATTATGGAATGAGGAGCAGAGCGCATTGAGCAAGGATAAAAAGAAGGGCGGGCTCGGGCTGTGCGCCGTGGATTCACTTGTCGGTGGGGAGCCGATGTACGGCACTGCGGCCGAGGCGGATGCCTGGATATTGATCGAATACAGGGGCAGGTGGTCCGACGACGCTTATAAAGACAGCAGCATACCGAAGAGCGTGAAAGAAAAGCTGAAGAAAATTTCGAAATCGGTCAAGGGCGCACGCCTGCAGGTCATCAGTCAGAACGGGAGGGATGGTGAGGGGATAAGCCTCTTCGTCGCGCGTTCGTCTGATACCGGCGCAAAGCTTTACGAAATAAATCTCCACTCTTACGACGACCTCCTTTCGCTGGATATCGACTCCGTTCTGAAAGGCGATGAATACGAGAGAAAGGAGCCGCTCGTAATCGTATGCACGAACGGCGAGCGCGACGTCTGCTGCGGCAAATTCGGCAAGCCCGTGTATCTCGAAGCGGCGGCGGGCCCTCACGGTCGGAACGTATGGCAGACAAATCACATAGGCGGGCACAGGTTCGCGGCGACGTTCGTCTGCCTTCCGCACGGCATATGTTACGGCAGAGTGAGGGAGGGGAAGGTAGTCGACGAAGTGATCGATAAATATGTGCGCGGCGAGATCGATCTCGCGAGCCTTCGCGGGCGCTCCAGTTATAGTAATGAGGCGCAGGCGGCGGAATACTTTCTCCGGACGGAAACTGGAAAGACCGGGATTTCGGAATTCGTATTACAGCGAGAGAAGAAAACCAAAGACGGGATTGCCGTCGACTTCGTGTCCACAAGCACGGGTGAGGCGCACAGGGTAAACGTCCTCAAATCGAAGCACTCTGTAAAAGTCCTTAAGGACTGCGGCGACAGTAAAAGATCCGGCGTCTCCGGCTTTATCTATGGGGGGCATAGCATGATAGAGACCGGCGCGAAGAAAAAATGAGTATTAAGAACCCGCTCCACGTAAACGAGATAACCCCCGAATGGCTGACCCGCATACTTAGAGAAGGCGGCTCCATAGGAAAATCCCGCGTAACCGCTTTCAGGATTCTGCCTCTGGGCGGCGTCGAGGGATTTATGAGCAGCGTGGTGAAGGCGGATCTTGCTTACGACGTTGGAGAAAACGGAGCGCCGAAGTCTCTCGTGATAAAAATCGACCCCGAATCGGAATCCTATAGGGAAGCCGGCGAAGAGCTCCACGCCTTCACGAGAGAGATAATGTTTTACAGGAGCGTCGCCCCCGGCGTTTCCATGAGGCTCCCGCGTCTCTATGGCTCAGTGATAGAGCCCCCGGCCTATGCGGTGGCAATGGAGGACATGAGCTCGCTCCGGCCCGGGGACCAGGTCAGGGGAATCAGCGAGGTGGAAGCGCTCGGAATTATCGGGGAGATAGGCAAGCTCCACGCGAGGTACTGGGGCAGCCCGGAGCTCGACGGATTTGATTGGATGCCTTACGAGAACCCGGTCTGGCAGGATTACGAAGAGAAATGGCGGTCCTTCACAGGGCACTTCGGGGAGCTCCTCGGCAGCGACGGGCTCGCGATCGGGGAGAAGCTCGTCAGGCACGCCCCATGGCTGGCGGGCGAGATAGGCTCACGCCCGAAGACTATTGTCCATAGCGACCTCAGGGCCGACAATCTCCTATTCGGAAGCCCCGGCTCGGACGACTGGGTGGTTATAATCGACTGGCAGCTGGCTATAAAGAGCATGGGCGCTTTCGACGTCGCCAGATTGACAGCAGGGAGCGAGCCGGTATCCGAGCTGAGAAAGTATCACTACGAAGCTGTGGACAGATGGCTCGATGCGCTGACTGAAGGCGGGGTCGGCGGCTACACTAGGGACGATGCCGTGAGGGATTACAAGCTCGGCCTACTTTTCAACCTCTGCTGGCCGGTCCATTTTCACGAGGGGTCGCT